>JBOGGN010000353.1:0-10102 GCA_050744165.1 Acidimicrobiales bacterium
CGGGAATCCTGCGCGCCAGCCTCCGCCGGGGCATCGTCGATCGCCTGGGCGTGCCGCCGTCCGCCACCGCCGACGCCATGGCCGCCGTGGTGGCGTCCCGGACCGGCCTCGACCCCGGCATGATCCAAGCGACTGTGGGCGGCCCGGTTCCCACCACCGAAGCCGAATTGGTCGCCTTGGCCGCCAACGCCGACTCGATCCATCAAGGGATGGCCCATGCCCGCTGACACGCCACCCGGCCAGGCCGACCCGCCGCCCGGAATACCCGACCAGACGCCCTACGGGGCCTACCCGCCGCCGGTGCCGGCCGCCGCCCGGCAGCGTCCCCGAGCCGCCCCGCCCCAACACGCCCCACCCCAATACGAGCAGCCCCAATACGAGCAGCCCCGCCAGGCCGTTGAGGCCATCCGCCGAGAGGTGGCCAAGGTGGTTGTGGGCCAGGATGGCGCCGTCTCCGGCGTCATCGCGGCCCTGCTGGTCGGGGGCCATGTTCTGCTGGAAGGGGTGCCCGGCGTGGCCAAGACGCTGCTGGTCAAAACGGTGTCAGCCACCCTCAACCTGCGCTTCAAACGGCTCCAGTTCACTCCCGACCTGATGCCCTCCGATGTACTGGGCCAGCTCATCTACCGCCAGGAGGAAGGAACCTTCCGATTCCGGGAAGGACCGGTCTTCACCAACTTCCTGCTGGCCGACGAGATCAACCGCACCCCACCCAAGACCCAGGCGGCGCTCCTCGAAGCCATGGAGGAACGCCAGGTCACCACCGAGGGCGACGCCCGCCTGCTACCGGACCCCTTCATCGTGTGCGCCACCGAGAACCCCATCGAGTATGAGGGCACCTACCCCCTACCCGAGGCGCAGCTGGACCGGTTCCTGTTCAAGCTGATCGTGCCCTACCCAACACCCGAGCAGGAGCTGGAGATCGTGGGCCGCCACGACCGCGGTTTCGACCCCCGGCAGCTGGCCCAGAGCGGTGTCTCCGCCGTGGCCTCGGCTGCCGATCTGGCCGCCGCCCGGGCCGAGCTCGACGCCATTCGGGTCGACCCCGCGGTCCAGGCCTACATCGTGACCCTGGCCCGGGCCACCCGGGACTCCCCGTCGCTCAACCTCGGCGTCTCCCCCCGGGGCGCCACCATGCTGCTGCGGGCTGCCAAGGCCTGGGCGTGGCTGTCGGGCCGCTCTTTCGTCACTCCCGACGAGGTCAAGGCGATGGCCAAGCCCACCTTCCGCCACCGCGTCCAGCTCAAGCCGGAGGCAGAACTGGAAGGCGCCACCGCGGACCGCGTGCTCGACGGGCTGCTGGCGTCGGTCCCCGTGCCGAGATAATGCCCGTTCCGACCGGCCGCCTGGCCCTGGCCGTGGCGTTGGCGGCGGTGGTGCTCGTCGCCATCCCGCTGCCATCGCCCGTGGGATTGATCATCGTGGCCGGCACCTTGCTGGTGGTCGCCGCGGTGGACGGCCTTCTGGCCCCCCGACCGGCGAGTGTGGAGATCAGCCGGGATTTTCCCAGCGTTCTGCCATTGAACGGTGAGGGCCGCATCGCCTGGACGGTCACCAACCCCCTCGGCCGGCGGCTGCGGGTCGGGTTCTCCGACGAGTTGGCGCCGTCGCTGCACGCCGAGGTGCGGCGGGTGCGGGTGCGGACCCCGCCCCGCGGCAAGGTGACCGCCGAATCCACCATCCGCCCCGACCGGCGGGGTCGCTTCGAGCCGCGGGAGGTGGTGGTGCGGGTGGAGGGGCCGCTCGGGCTCATGGCCCGGCAGCGGCGGCGGGACCTGCCGGGGGTGCTGCGGGTGTACCCGCCGTTCGCCTCCCGCAAGGAGGCCGAGCTGCGCATCGAGCGGGCCCGCATCCTGGAGGTGGGGCTGCGCTCGGCGCGGGGCCGGGGCGGGGGCACCGAGTTCGACCAGCTGCGCGAGTACGGCGTCGACGACGAGTCGCGGCGCATCGACTGGGCCGCCACCGCCCGCGCCGGCAAGACCATCGTGCGCACCTACCGGGCGGAGCGCAACCAAACGGTGATCGTGGCCCTGGACAACGGCCGCACCATGGCGGGCCAGGTGGCCGGCGTGGCTCGGGTGGAGCACGCCATGGACGCCGTGTTGATGCTGACGATGGTGGCCACCCGCCTCGGCGACCGGGCGGGCCTGCTGGCCTTCGACCGCTCGGTGCGCACCGTGGTGGCGCCCGGGCACCGGGCCGACCAGATGACGCGGGTCAGCGAGGCGCTGTACCAGCTGCAACCCGAGCTGGCCGAAAGCGACTATCGGGGGGCGTTCACCGAGACGTTGGTCCGTTTCCACCGGCGGGCGTTGCTGGTGGTCCTGACCGAGCTGGCCGACCAGGCGCTGACCGACACCCTGTTGCCGGCGCTGCCGCTAATCCTGCGCAGTCACCTCGTCGTGGTGGCCTCGGTTCGCGATCCGGACCTCGTCGTGTGGTCAGAGGCCCCGGCTCCCGATGCGGGCGCCGCCTACCGCAAGGCGGCGGCGCAGGCGGCGCTGGCGCAGCGGCGGTGGCTGGCGGCGCAACTTCGAGGGCTGGGGGCCACCGTCGTGGACGCCCCGCCAGGGGCGCTGGCTCCCGCGTTGGCGGACGCCTACCTCAGGGTGAAGGCGACGGGCCGTCTGTAACCATAACTTAACGTGGTTAACACAAGTACAGGGCGTCCCAGCGCCCCGCACTTGCGTTAACGGTGTTAAGTTGGCTCGGCGCAGGCGACGAGAGGTGGCCGGCAGGCGGTGGCGGCTGGCCGGCGCGGCCGTCGCCGATGAGGGCGCCGCTGTAGCCGGCTGCGGTGGCCGCCGGGCCGAGCACCGCCACGTAGGTGAGAAACGCCAGTTCCACCGCCACCCCGATGCCGACCCGCACGCCGGTCGACAGGCTGCTCCCCGTCACGAAACCCTCGATCAGGCCGGCCACGAGCAGTGTGAGGATGGTCCCCAGGATGAGCACCACGGTGCGCTGGCCCTCCTCGGCGAAGGCGGTCGCACGGGGGCGGTCGCCCGGATCGATCAAGGCCCACCCCAGTTGAAGGCCGGCTGCCCCGGCGATGACGACCGATGTCAGCTCCATCAACCCGTGGGGTAAGACGAGGCCATAGAACTTAGGCGTCTGGCCGGCGGCCGCGAAGAGCCCCGCGGCTTGGCCCAGGTTGACGCCGTTGGTGACCAGCACATACACGGTGAGCAAGCCGCCGGTGATCCCGCCGCCGAAGGCGAGGATGGCCACCTTGGCGTTGTTGAAGTACACCTCGCTGGCGAAGTCCGCCGCTGGCTGGGAGTTGTAGTACGAGGCGAAGTCGTGGTTCACGTAGGCCTGGCGGACGGCGGCAGGGGCGGAGGCATCCAGGGCGGCGGGGGAGTTGGCAAGCCACACGCCGACGGCTATCGCCGGCGCAAAGCTGAGCACGAGGCTCACCACGACGAAGGCCCGAGCCCGCCAGAGGGCCGCGGGGAAAGTGCGGGTGAAGAACATCCCCGCCGCCCGCAGCGTCTTCGGCCGGGTTCCGTACACGATGGCGCCGGCGGCGGCCACCTGCTGGGAGAGGCGGGCGTTCAGGGCTTGGTCGTGGAAGTTCGTCTGGGCGTAGGACAGGTGGCTGGCGGTGCGCTGGTAAAGGGCGATCAGCTCCTGCAGCTCGGCGCTGGACAGCCGCCCGGTCCCGGTACCGGCGCGCTCGGTCAGCTGCTGGAGCCGGGCCCAGCTCGGCGCGTTGCGGGCCAGGAACTGGTCGATGTCCATCCGTTGGCTACCGTAGCCAGGGTGCAGCCTCGCGGGGCGCAGGTCGTCACGCCCGAGGCGGTCGTCCTCGATGTCCAGACCGCCGGCCTCGGTTCCCGGATCTTCGCTCGCATCATCGACCTTTTGGTCCAGGGCGCAATCCTGATCGTGCTTCTCCTGCTCGCCCTGGCGGTGGGCAGCACCGGCGGCCTCGTCATCTTCCTGGCCGGGTCGTTCCTGGTCCTGGTCTGGTACCCGATCGTGCTGGAAACCGTCTGGCGGGGCAAGACCCTCGGTAAGGCGGCGCTCGGGTTGCGGGTGGTGACCAAGCAGGGCGCCCCGATCCGCTTCCGTCATGCCGTGGTTCGGGGCTTCATCGGGCTGCTCGAGGTGATGACCCTCCCCGTGATCGGCGTGCTGGCGATGCTGCTGTCTTCCAAGGATCAGCGGCTCGGGGATATGGCAGCGGGCACCATCGTCATCCGGGAGCGGGCGGCCGCCGCTGCCACCCCGGCGTCGTCCCTGCCGGCCATCTTCTACCCGCCGCCGGGAACCGAGCCTTACGTGGGCACGCTGGACGTGAGTGCGATGACTGCGGGGGAGTACGAGACGGTGCGCTTGTTTCTGCTCCGGGCGCGGGACCTCGATCCTGGATCTCGGACCCGCTTGGCAATGCGCATCGCCACACCCCTGGTGGCCCGCTGGCACCAACCGGTCCCAGACGGGATGTGGCCGGAGGTGTGGCTTGCGTGCGCCGTCGCCGCCTACCAGCAGCGGTTCGGCTTTCCCTCGGCGCCCTACGGTGGGTGGGGGGCGCCAGCACCGGGTGTCGGGCCGCCGAGATACTGGCCGCCGCCTTCGGGACCGCCGTCGCAGCCCGATTACCTGTCCCCGCCTCCGCCGCCGCCCGGGCAGCCGGCGCACCTGCCTCCGCTGGCGACGCCGCCACCGCCTCCTGTCGCCACACCCGCGAGGGCCCCGTCAACGAGCGCCGGCAGCGGCTTCGTTCCGCCCGAGTGAAGGCCGCACGCAGCCTGGACCTGACTCAGCTCTCGTAGCCTGAGTGGGCGATGCCCTCCTATCTCGACAACGCCGCCACGACACCGATGTGCCCCGAGGCGGCGGCGGCCATGCTTCCCTGGCTGGGGGAGCGCTTCGGGAACCCCTCCGGCTCGCACTCCGTGGCACGGGCGGCCCGCAAGGCGATAGACGACGCCCGGGAGATTGCCGCCGAGGCGCTCGGTGTTGACCCTGGTGGCGTTATCTTCACCGGCGGCGGCACCGAGGCCGACAACCTGGCCGTGCTCTGTGCCACCCGCCCGCCTGGCCCCCGCCCGGCTGCTGCCCGCGGAACGACGGAGCCAGCCGCCACGCCACCGGCGGTCGTGGTGTGCAGCGCCATCGAACACCACGCCGTCCTCCACGCCGCCCAGGCCAGCGCCACGCCCGCCAACGCGCGCATCGCGCGCATCGTCCCCGTCCTGCCCGACGGCACCGTCGACCTCGATCGCCTCGTCGAAGCGCTCGACCCCGACGTCCGGGTCGTCTCGATCATGCTGGCCAACAACGAGGTCGGCACCATCCAGCCCTTCGCTCGCATCGCCAAGCTGGTGCGCCGCCACGCCACCAACGCGGTGCTCCACACCGATGCCGTCCAGGCCTTTCCCTGGCTCGACGTCGCCACCGAAGCGGCCGGGGCCGACCTCCTGTCGGTGAGCGCCCACAAGTTCGGCGGCCCCCAGGGGGTGGGCGCCCTTGCGGTCCGCAACGCCATTGCCGTCGCCCCGTTGATCCACGGCGGCGGCCAGGAACGCGACCGTCGCAGCGGCACCCACAACGTGGCCGGCATCGTGGGCATGGCGGCGGCCATGCAGGCGACCGTCGACTCCCGCGCCGAGACGGTCGCACGCGTGAGCCGCCTTCGCGACCGCCTGGCGGACGGCCTCCTCGCCGCCGTGCCCGGCTCTACCGAGACCGGCGATCGGGCCCGCAAGGTGGCCGGCAACTGCCACTTGTGCTTCGACGGGATCGAGAGCGAGTCGCTGCTGGTCCTCTTGGACGACGCGGGCGTGTGCGCCTCGGCCGGCTCGGCGTGCACCAGCGGCGCCATCGAGCCCAGCCACGTGCTGGTCGCCATGGGCGTCGAGCGGGAGCGGGCCCTCGGGAGCCTCCGCCTGTCCCTTGGCACCATCACCACGGACACCGACATCGACCTCGCCCTTCGGGTGGTTCCGGAGGCAGTCGCCCGGCTGCGCGCCACCTCACGGGTGACCGCGGCCCGCTGATGCGCGTCCTTGCCGCCATGTCCGGTGGCGTCGACTCCTCGGTCGCCGCCGCCCTCCTCCAGCAGGCCGGCCACGACGTGGTAGGCGCCACCATGAAGCTCTGGGGCGGCGAGTCCGATTCCGGCTGCTGCTCCGTCGCCGACGTCGAGGACGCCCGCCGGGTGGCCCAGCAGCTGGGCATCATCCACCACGTGTTCAACTTCACCGGCGACTTCGACCGCCACGTCGTCGACCCCTACGTCGCCGACCACGCTGAGGGCCGCACGCCCAACCCGTGCGTGGCGTGCAACCGCCACCTCAAGTTCGATCGCTTCCTTCACCGGGCCGACCAGCTGGGCTTCGACGCCATCGCCACCGGCCACCATGCCCGGGTCGTCGCCGACGGCGGCCGCTGGCGCCTGGTCCGGGGCGCCGATCGGGCCAAGGACCAGTCCTACGTGCTGCACATGCTCGGCCAGGCGCAACTGGCCCGCACCCTCCTGCCCGTCGGCGAGTACACCAAGGCCGAGGTCCGCGCCCTCGCCGCCTCGCTCGGCCTGCGTACCGCCGCCAAGCCCGACAGCCAGGACGTGTGCTTCATCACCCGAACCGGGGGCCGAGAGGCGTTTCTTCGCGAGCGCATCCCTCTGCACCCGGCCCGCCTGATCGACCGGGAGACCGGCCAGGAGGTGGGAAAATTGCCCGCCGTGGAGTTGGTCACGGTTGGACAGAGGCGAGGCGTCGGCGATGTCAGGGCAGAGGGGGAACGCCGCTACGCCCTCCATGTGGATGTGGCCGCGGGGACCGTGACCGTCGGCTCGGCCCCCGACCTCCTCGACGCCGCGCTGCACGTCCGCGACCTGACGTGGGTCGAGCGTCCGACGCTGCCGGGCACCGCGTTGGAAGTGCAAATGAGCGCCCACGGCCGACCCGCTGCCGCCACCTACCACGGGAACGGCGACGTCGCGTTCGTCGAGCCGCAGCGCCGGGTGGCGCCGGGGCAGAGCGTCGTCTTCTACCAGGGCGACGACGTACTCGGCGGCGGCATCGCGGCCTGACCCGTCGTTCTGGCGCCGGAATCTGCCGTAGACATCGGCATCTGATGTCGCGCGCTACCGGCGGAACCGAGAGACCGTACGACGCGTCTCTGTCACGTGGGCTTTTTCCGAAGGGTTAATACCGAGGACCGGCCGAACAAGGCGACCGCCCGGAGGTGGCGGCCGGTCCGACATGAGCCGCTGGTCGGAATGGTCCTTCTGTCGTCTGCCTTCTTTTTCGGATCCCTTTCGGTGGCGTCTGCGTTACACAGCCGAAACGAGCCACCGAAGACCCACCAGGTCACGGTGACGGGCTCAGCCCAAAAGGCGGTCATCGCCGACACCTTCGTATGGAACGCAAACGTTGCCAGCACCCAGCCCACCCCTTCGGCGGCCCTGGCACAGATAAATGGATGGAATGTCCAGATCCGAACGGCGCTCGTTGACGCCGGCGCCGAGAGCAGCGAGATCACATTCGGCACGTTGCAGGTGCAATCCAACACGCAGCAGAACACCGCGGTCACCACGTTTACCGAGAGCGAGACGATCACGGTTCAATCTGGTCGCCTGCCCGCAATCGAGGGGGTGTCCAGCGCCGGCAACCAACTGCTGGCCGCCAATGTGCCATTCATTGCCCAACAACCGAGATACACCTTCAGCGGTTTGACGCAGCTCCGGCCGCTGCTCACGGCCCAAGCAAACACCGACGCTCACCGCCGCGCCCAAGCCGCGGTGGGCGGCGCAAGACGTCTCGGAAAGCTGGTCACGGTCTCGGTCAGCCAGTTCTCGGTCGACTCGCCGGGATCGGTCAATGTCGGCAGCGGCGACTTCTTCACTGGGTCGAGACAGCAGGTCGTGTCTGTCGCCGTGTATGCCACGTACGCGATCTCCTCGTAGGCGGACCCACGCTCCCCTAACGCTTTGCTCATTTCTGGTGCCCATACTGAGGGCGTGGACGTGATCGCGACGACGGCCGAACGGTCGACAGAGCTGTTCGACTCCAGGTCCCTCTTCGGGGACTGGCAGGCCCTGCGAGCCAGGATCGCCAACGACGGCTACGTCTTCCTGCGCGGCCTGCTCCCCCCGGCGATGGTCCGCGACGTCGGCGCCGCCTGCCTGAGCGCGCTCCAACGGGCCGGGTGGACGGAGGCGGGGCCCGACCCAATCACGGCTCGGCCCCGGCTGCCGGCGCGGGCGATCAAGATGCGCGACGCCTTCGGGGACCCGGGGTACCGCCAGATCCTGGCCAACCCGGGCTTCGCCATGATCCCGTTCATCCCGCCGCTGGCTGACGTGATGGCCCAGGTCATGGGGCCGGCCGGGTTCTGCTACCCGCTGAAGCTGCCCCGCATCGTGTACCCCGTGTCGATCGTGCCCCGCCAGCCGGGCAACATCGTGCACAAGGACTATCGCTCAGTGCAGGACATGTTCACGTGTTGGGTGCCGATGGGGGAGGTGCCCCGCTCGCTCGGCGGCCTCGCCCTGCAGCCCGGCAGCCAGCACACCAGCCGGGTGCGCCACCGTCCGCTCGACCAACTCGAAGCGGGCTGGCTCACGACTGACTACCAGCCCGGCGACGTGCTGATTTTCCACTGCCTGACGACCCACGCCGCCCTCCCGAACCGGGGCCAGCGACTCCGGTTCTCGGTCGAGTACCGCTGGCAGCTGGCCGACCAGCCGGCGCCCCAGCGGATGGTGATGGGGCCGAACGGCGTGGAGATGTGGTCCCGCCTGTTCTCACGGACCCCGTGGTGGCGCCCGGTCCCCCCGAATGTGACGCTGTTTGACGACGGTGGCCACGACGACCGCCGCACCGTCCTCCCGGCGCCGCCCTCGCGGTTCGTGGCATTTTCCAACTGATTCAGTTGCCCACACACGATCAAGAGGACGCAGAAGGCGAAGAACGGGCCTGGCGATGGATCGAGGCTTTGGAGGCGAAGTGGTCGAAGAACCCTGGTTGACCCGTGACCTCGCTTGGCATCTGGCTCACAGCAGGCTCGCTCCCGCCGACGTGCCTGGTCGAACCTCGCGTGGCAGCATGCCTTGTCAACGCCGCTGCGACGCCGCCGCACGCAGGCCGGCGCCGGCTCCCATCCCAGCGTGGGGGCCCTGGGCTGCTCTTTCCCGCGTCGCTGGCGTCGGCAGGGTGACTGTCCGCCGCCGCTCGACGCGCCGGCCGCTGGCAGCTGTGGCTGGGTTAGCGTCGGGAAGGTGGAGGAGGAAGAGGGCGAGTGCCCACACGGGTTGGATCCGGCCTGGTGCAGCTTCTGTATCAAGAAGGCAGCTGGCGAGCTACCCCTCGGTGCCCGGCGACCGAAGGCGGCCCCGCCACCTCGAGCCCCTTCCAGACCGGCGTCTGGCGCCCGAGCGCCCCGTACCCGGGCACCCGTGGCATCGAAGCGAGGCGCGCCGGCGGCCGCCCCGCGGGGGCCGATTGAGGGCCTGGCCGCCCTTCGCAAGGTGCTGTTCCACGTCACGGCGTACCAGGCATGGCCCTCAATCGAGGAGTCGGGGCTGCTGGCCGCCGCCCAGGTGCTCGACGGTGACCCCCGGTTGCAGACGACCCGGAGCCAGCCGGTCGAGGTGACACTCGCCGCAGGGGGCCAGGTCGTGGTCCGGGACCAGCGGGCCATGGCCCGGTCCAACATGGAGGACCACCTCGACGGCATGGACCTCGCGGAGTGGCTGGATTTGGTCAACGAGCGTGTGTTCCTCTTCGCCCGCCAGCGGGAGCTGACGACCTACCTCGGGCGCAACCGGGAGCTCGGTGGCCAGGACGTGGTGGTTTTCGACACCGCTCGGCTGCTGGCTGCAGCCCGGGGACGGGTCGAGGTCACGACGGTCAACCCCACCGGCCCCGTCCCCTGGGAGCATTGCCGGTGCCGAGGGCGGTACACCTTCGAGGCGATCGAAGCGTTTCGGGGCGATGTCGCGGACATCGAGGAGGTCACGGTGTTCGGCGGCATCGAGCCGGTCACAGGGCTCGTCACCCGGGTGATGCGGTACCACCCGAACGGCAAGACCGAGGTCGTCGTCGGCTGACGCGCCTTGCGCAGTCGAGCGGCCCGGGGGTGGGGG
>JBOGGN010000354.1:0-5177 GCA_050744165.1 Acidimicrobiales bacterium
CGGAAACCCTCTGTCACCCGGCCGTGGAAGGCGTCCACCGCGGTCTCCAACCGGTCCGGACCGACCCCGGATGCCACCAAGCGGCCGCGTGCCACGTCGGCGGGCACGTCGAGGAGAATTACCAGATCAGGCCACAGGCCCTCGCTGGCCCAGTCCGACACGTGCTCGATCTCGGCCAGGTCGAGGCCTCGACCGAAGCCTTGATAGGCCAGCGACGAGCCTGCGTAGCGGTCGGTTACAACGTCGCGGCCGGACTCCAAGGCAGGTCGGATGACCGTCGCCACGTGCTGCGCCCGGTCCGCCGCCAGCAGCAGGGCTTCGGCCCGGATCCCGACCTGCATCCCGGCATGGGTGCCGAGCACCAGCTGGCGTATGTGCCGGCCAAGCTCAGTTCCTCCCGGTTCTCTCGTCAATACCGCCCCAAGCCGCGCCGCCAGCCGCGCCGCCTGCGTCGACTTCCCCGAGGCCTCCCCGCCTTCGAAGGCGACGAACCGCCCTCGAGTCACGCCCCGGACAAGGTATCGGACAGCTTCTTGGGGGCCTTCCGGCGCCAAGCGTCGGCCAGCAGCTCCTTCACGACCGCGACGTCCGCGTCTTCGAGGGTGACAACGACGCACGAGAGCCGGCTGCCCCAGTAGAACGGGGTGAATGACTTGGGTCGCTCGGCCACGGCCGCCAAGATGTCCTCTTCGGAGACCATGACCCGGACATGCTCCTCGTCGGGCACGGTGGCAAAGATCTTGCCTCTAACCCGGAAGGACTCCATCCCGTGGTGGTCCTGCGACACCGCTTCGGGAAGAGACAGCGCCAACGCTCGCACCTCGTCAAATGTCGTCATGGCTGCTGCCAAACGCTAGGTGGTCTCGGGGGCCTTCCTGGCGGCCGTCGACTTGGCGGGCACCGCCTTCTTGGCCGTGCCCCTCTTCTTGGCCGTGCCCGCCTTGGCCGTGCCCGCCTTCGTGGTCGCGGCGGCCGTGGCCGCCTTGGCGGCGGTCGCCTTGGTGGCCGTCTTCTTGGCGCCGGTGGCCTTGGTAGCCGTCTTCTTGGCGGTCCCCGGTCGCGAGGAGCGCGCAGAGCGCGTCGAGGGTCCCGCCCGCCGCCGGTCGGCCAGCAACTCCGCGGCCCGCTCGAGCGTCACCTCCTCGACGGTGTCGCCCTTGCGTAGTGAGGCATTGGTCACGCCATCGGTGACGTACGGCCCGAAACGTCCCTCCTTCACCACCACCGGCCCGCCACTGGAAGGATCCGGCCCCAACTCCCGCAGCGGTGCGGCAGACGCGCCCCGGCCGCGCATCGCCTTGGGCTGGGCGAAGAGCGCCCTCGCCTCGTCCAGGGTGACGGTGAACAACTGGCCGTCGGACGTCAACGACCGGGAGTCGGATCCCTTCTTCAGGTAGGGCCCGAAACGGCCGGAGGTGGCGACGATCTCCTCGCCGTCGTCGGCCACGCCCACCACCCGCGGCAGGGACAGCAGCTGGAGGGCGTCGTCAAGGGTCACGGTCTCTAGCGCCATCCCCTTGAGAAGCGACTGCGTCTTGGGCTTGGCCGCTTTGGCCTTGGCGGTGCCAGCAGGCGAGGCCGCTTTGGCCTTGGCGGTGCCAGCAGGCGAGGCCGCGGCCCCGTTGGCGGCGCCGTCGGTGGTGCCGTCGGCTGCCTCGGTCCCGCCCAGCTGCACGTAGGGCCCGAAACGTCCCGCCCTGGCCACGACGCCGAGACCGGAAACCGGGTCGGTGCCAAGCACCCGGTCGCCGGACCCGGCACCGAGGAGCTCTTCGGCCTTGGCGACGGTCAGCTCGTCGGGCGCCAGGTCCTCGGGTACCTGGGCCGTCTCCTCGCCACGCTGGACGTAGGGCCCGTACCGGCCGACCCGGACCACGATGCCGTCGCCGACGGGGATGGAGTTGATCTCGCGGGCGTCGATCAGGTTCAGCTGGTCATGGACCATCTGGTTGAGGCCGGCGCCCATGGCGGGGGCGCCCATGGCGCTGTCGGGCGACGCCTGGTGGCCATCGCCATCGCCGAAATAGAACCGGTGCAGCCACGGTGTCGCCTCGCCCTGGCCGCCCGCAATCTGGTCCAGCGTCTCCTCCATCTGGGCCGTGAACCCGTAGTCGACCAGCTGGGTGAAGTACTGCTCCAACAGGCCGACGACGGCGAACGCGGTCCAGGTCGGGACGAGAGCGGTGCCCTTCTTGTGGACGTAGCCGCGAGCCTGGATGGTGTCGATGATGGTGGCGTACGTCGACGGCCGGCCCACGCCCAAGTCCTCCAGCGCCTTGACCAGGGACGCCTCCGTGTAACGGGCCGGCGGCTGGGTGGCGTGGCCCCGAGGCGCCAGCTCCAGGGCGTCGAGGGGGTCGCCGGCGGCCAGCACCGGCAGGCGAACCTCCTGGTCCTCAAGGGCGGCGTTGGGGTCGTCGGAGCCCTCCACGTAGGCCCGAAGGAACCCCGGGAACTCGATCGTCTTGCCACTGGCCGAGAACTCGGCATCCTCGCCCGCCGACGAGCGGGCTGCGAGCCGCACCTGGACGCTGTGGCCTCGGGCGTCGGCCATCTGCGATGCCACGGTGCGCTTCCAGATCAGGTCGTACAACCGGAACATGTCCCCGGAGAGCCGTGTCTGCTCGGGCGTCCGGAAGGTCTCCCCCGCCGGGCGGATGGCCTCATGGGCCTCCTGCGCGTTCTTGACCTTCTTGTCGTACCGCCGCGGCTGGGGGGGCACGAAGGCCTCCCCGTAGAGGGAGCGGGCCTGCGCCCGGGCGGCGTTCAGGGCCTGCTCCGAGAGCGTGGTCGAGTCGGTGCGCATGTAGGTGATGTAGCCCTGTTCGTACAGGTCCTGGGCGATCGACATAGCTCGTTTGGCCGAGAACCGCAGCTTGCGCCCCGCCTCCTGTTGCAAGGTGGAGGTCATGAACGGGGCGTAGGGCGAGCGGCGGTAGGGCTTCTCGTCCACTGATCGCACCGAGAAGTCAGCCCCGTCGAGCCGGGCCGCCAAGCCAGTGGCTGCGGTCTCGTCCAGCCGCAACGGAACCGAGGGGGCCCGTCCGCCACCCGCGGCGCCCGCCGCCCCGGCTGACCTCGACGCGGCGCCGGCCGACCCGTCATGGAGCCGCCCGTCGTCGCCAAAGTCCTTGCCCGTAGCCAGGCGGCGCCCGTCGACGGCGACGAGCGTGGCGGGGAAGGACTCCCTTGTGCCCACCTTCTGGAAGCGACCCTCGATGTCCCAGTAGGAGGCGGTGACGAAATGGATTCGGGCTCGTTCCCGCTCCACCAACAGGCGCGTGGCGACCGACTGGACTCGACCCGCGGAGAGCCCCGCGTTGACCTTCTTCCAAAGGACGGCAGACACCTCCCAGCCAACGAGGCGGTCCAGGATGCGGCGGGCCTCCTGAGCATCGACGAGACGGCGGTCGAGGTCACGCCACTCCCGCACCGCCCGCTCGATCGCGGGGCGGGTGATCTCGTGAAACACCATCCGCTTCACCGGGACCCGCGGGTTGAGGACCTCCAGGAGGTGCCAGGCGATGGATTCGCCCTCGCGGTCCTCGTCAGTCGCGAGGTAGAGCTCGCTCGCCTCCTTGACCAGACTTTTCAGCTTCCTGACCTGCTCCTTCTTCTGGCGGGGGACGATGTAGAGCGGCTTGAAATCGTTCTCCACGTCGACACCGAGGCGCGCCCAGCGTTCGCTGCGGTAGGCCTCGGGAATGTCTGCCGCCCGATCGGGCAGGTCACGGATGTGGCCGACCGAGGCCTCGACCAGGTAGTCGCTCCCGAGAAAGCCCGCGATCGTTTTCGCCTTGGCGGGTGATTCCACGATGACGAGAGGTTTGGCCATTGGCGTAGAGAGACTGAATCGAAGAACCGGGCGGTGTCAACCCGGAGAGGTTCGGGTCGCTAGCATCAGCCGTCGTGTTCAGCCCAACCCACCTACTGAACGACTTTGGCGCGCTCGGCGTGCTGCTGATCTCGTTCGCCGAAACAGGGATTCTGCTGGGGATCGTACTGCCTGGTGACTCGCTGCTGTTCACCGCCGGCTTGCTTTCAGCAACAACGCGCAGGGGCGACGTCCACCTCAACTTGGTCGCGGTCATCGTCGCTGCCGTCGTCGGCGCCGTGGTCGGGGGCCAGGTCGGCTACCTCTTCGGGCGCAAGCTGGGACCGACTCTGTTCCGGCGGCCGGACTCCCGGCTGTTCAAGCAGGCGTACGTGGAGCGGACATCGAAGTACTTGGACAAGTACGGTTCGACCAAGGCTGTGGCGCTGGCGCGCTTCGTGCCCGTGGTCCGCACGCTCATGAACCCCCTGGTGGGGGTCACCGAGATGGACGCCCGGGCGTTCACCGTCGCCAACGTCGTGAGTGGCGTGGTGTGGGCCGCCGGGGTGACCATCCTCGGTTTCCTCCTCGGCAAGTCGATCTCCAACGTCGACCATTACCTGCTTCCGATCATTGGCGTGATCATCATCGCCTCGCTGGTCCCTGTCGCCTTGGAGATCAGAAAGGCACGTGGGGAAAAGCGCCGCCGCGTGGCATAACGCCTCGCGGAGCGGCGGCGCTCAGCCGCCGGCGGTGAAGGTCACATCCACGTAGGTCCATTCCTGGCCGTCGTTGGTCAGCAGCCGAGCGTGCAACACGGCTCCGGGCGGCCATGCCGGGAGGTTGCCATAGCTGGTCTGGTTGGCGGGAAGTGGCCCCGTATTCAGCAGGTCGCTGCCACCCTCGGCGGAGCCGACGGTGAGCCAGTGGTTGGTCGCCCAGGGCGCCTGTGTCCAGCTGAAGGGCCGGTCCGAGCCGACCCCCCGCTGGCCTTCGAGCGGCCAGGTGAACTCGGACTGGTTGGAGGCCACCGAGAACCCGATCTCGCTGTGCGACCAGCGCCCGCCGACCGAGGCATAGATCCGGGCCCACAACGGCTGGCCGATGGGCAAGCCGGTCGCCGCGAAGCTGGTGTTGCCAGCCCCGAGTGACCCGGTGTTGAGCAGGTCGGCGGCGCCGCGGACGGTCCCGACCGTGATGCAGTACTCAGTCGCTCCCGGCACCGCGGTCCACCGGAACGGTTCGTTGCTGTCCAGGGTCCCATGGTCGACCGGGGCCAGGAACGCGGGCTTGCCTCGGACGGGTGCCGCGGCCGCGGTCGGGATCTCGCCCTCCGGTGCGCCGGCAGGGGGGGCAGCAGGCC
>JBOGGN010000355.1:0-16299 GCA_050744165.1 Acidimicrobiales bacterium
GGGCGCCGTCGGCATGTCAGCGAGCTCGGCCCGGACGGGGGTTGAGGGCTCGGTTGAGTCGCCGGGCCGCTGAGCCCAAGGTGCGTTCCACATCGGTCAGATCGGCCCCCAGATCGTCGCGCTCGGCTGCGGTGAGGGCGGCGTGGATGGACGCCACTCGCTCGGCCAAGTCGTCCAGGCTGGTGGCCACGGCGCTCAGCTCGGCTCGGGCGGTCACCCCCCTTTGTCTACGCGTCGGCGGCGGGCGGCGCACGGTCGGCGGCGGATATCGGAAAGGCTGGTCATGGGGGGCCGGGTACGCTCTCGCGATGGGAGGTCTCCTGCAGCGCCTCGATGTGCGGGCCGTCGCCGGTGATGTGACGCCCCACCTGCCGCATCCCGCGGTCGCCAGTGCGGGTCCGGTGGCGGCCGTGCGGGAGATCCTGGGCCAGGTGGCCCGGGAGGGCGACTCGGCGCTCGTCCGGCTGACCGAGCGATTTGACGGCGTCACAATCCCGGCCGACGGCCTGCGGGTCCCCCCTGCGGAGGTGGCGGCCGCAGTGTCTGTCATTTCTGATGCCTTGCGGGCGGCGTTCATCGAGGCGCGCGACGCCATCGAGGCCTGCCATCGCACCCAGGTGCACACCGACGCAGACCACGAGCGGGCCGGGGTCCGGGTATCCGACCTGCGCCGTCCCATGGCCAGGGCGGGCGTCTACGTCCCTGGGGGCCGGGCGCCCCTGGCCAGCACGGTGTTGATGACTGCGGTTCCCGCCCGGGTTGCCGGGGTGGCCGAGGTGGTCCTCTGTACCCCGCCCCGGCGCGATGGTTCCGTCGCTCCAGAAATCCTGGCGGCGGCTGCCCTCTCGGGCGTCGACGAGGTCTATCGGGTCGGCGGCGCCCAAGCCGTCGGTGCCATGGCCTATGGCACCGAGTCGATCCGTCCGGTCGACGTCATCGTCGGTCCGGGCAACGCCTATGTCGCCATCGCCAAGCGGGAGGTGGCCGGCGCCGGGCGCGTCGCCGTCAGTGCCGCCTTTGCCGGCCCGTCCGAGGTGGTCGTGGTGGCCGACGACACCACCCCCGTCGACCTGGCCGCCATCGACGTCATCGTCCAGGCGGAGCACGGCCCCGACGGCCTGGCGTGGCTCGTCACCTGGAGCGCGGACGCGGCCGACGCCATCAGCGCCGCCGTGGACGTGCTCACCGAGAAGGCGTTTCGGCGGGCCGAGATCGAGTCCACCCTGGCCAGCAACGGGTATTGCGTCCTGGTCCGGGACGCGGCCCAGGCCATGGAGGTCGCCAATGCCGTCGCCCCCGAGCACCTGGAACTGATGTCGGCGGACCCGGAGGCGCTCCTACCCTCGGTCACCAACGCCGGGGCAGTCTTCCTCGGGCCGTACGCGCCAGCCAGTGTCGGCGACTACGTGGCCGGGCCGAGCCATGTGCTTCCTACGGACCGCACCGCACGGTTTTCCAGCGGCCTGCGAGTCGACGACTTCTGCAAGCACATCCACGTAGTCAACCTTGACCAGGCGGCCCTCGCGGGCCTGGCGCCCCACGTGGTCGCCATTGCCGACGCCGAGGGACTGGCGGCCCACGCCGACTCGGTTCGGCTGCGCGTTCGTGCGGAGGAGTCCAGCGCCGGGACTCCTGGTTGACCAGCCTGAGCCGGGCACCGGCCGCCCAAGCGGGCGTCGGGGCCGATGACGGTCGGTCGCGCCTGCCGGCGCCGCGCTCGGACCTTTTCCTGCGTGAGGGGTATCACTCCGCCCAAGTGGAGGTGGAGGTCCGACTCAACACGAACGAGTCGCCCATGCCGCCGCCGGCTGCATGGCGGGAGGCGCTGGCCGAGGAGGTGGCGCGAATCCCGTTCCATCGCTACCCGGATCGGGCGGCTCGCGAGCTGCGGGAAGCGCTGGGCACGCTCCACGGGGTGGCACCGGAGCAGGTGTTCTGCGCCAACGGTTCCAACGAGGTGCTGCAGAGCCTGTGCCTGGCCTACGGCGGCCCTGGGCGTACCGCCTTGACCTTCGAGCCGACCTACGCCCTGCACAGCCACATCGCCCATCTGACGAACACCGACGTCGTCGAGGCGCAACGCCGGGACGACTTCACCCTGGAGCCGGCCGCGGTGCGCACGGCGCTGGCTCAGGTCCGGCCTGACCTGTGTTTCTTGTGCTCGCCGAACAACCCCACCGGGCGGGCCGACGACCCGGCGGTGGTGGAAGAGGTGGTGGCCGAAGCGCCCGGGCTGGTCGTGGTCGACGAGGCGTACGGGCAGTTCGCCGACTGGAGCGCCCTGTCGTTGGTCGAGGCCGACCAACCGCTCGTGGTCACCCGGACCTACTCCAAGACCTGGTCCATGGCGGGGGTTCGCCTCGGCTATTTGATTGGGCCTCCGGCGGTCGTCGAGGTGCTCGAACGCGTCGCCCTGCCCTACCACCTCGACGCCCTGAAGCAGGCCGCGGGGCGCCTGGCGGTGCGTTTCACGGGCGAGATGGAGCACCGGGTGGCGACCATCGTGGCCGAGCGGGGACGGCTGCTCGACGGCCTTGGCCGGCTCGGGGTGACCACCTGGCCCTCGCAAGCCAACTTCATCCTGTGGCGTCCCGCCACCGACGCGGGGGCGGTGTGGCGGGGCCTCCTGCAACGCTCGGTCCTGGTGCGGGACTGCAGCACGTGGCCCCGGTTGGCCGGCTGCCTTCGTGTCACGGTGGGCACCGCCACCGAGAACGACCGGTTCTTGACGGCGCTGGCCGAGGTCCTCGAGGAGCTGGCGTGAGGTCGGCCGAACGGTCGCGAACCACCAAGGAGACCGACATCGCCGTCGGCCTGGCGATCGAGGGGGAGGGGGCGACCGACGTCGCAACAGGGCTTCCGTTCTTCGACCACATGGTCTCGCAGTTGGGCAAGCACGCCGGGTGGGATCTGCGCGTGCATGCCGTCGGAGACTTGGCCGTCGACGCCCACCACACCGTCGAGGACGTTGGGATCTGCCTCGGCGAGGTGCTGCGCCAGGCCCTCGGAGACAAGGTGGGGGTCCGCCGCTTCGCTTCGGTCGCGGTTCCCTTGGATGAGGCGCTCATCGAGGTTGCCCTCGACCTGTCGGGGCGCCCCTTCCTCGTCTACGACGTCGACCCCGGCGCCGGAAGCGAGCCGTACCCGCTCGGGGACCCACCGTTCGATCCGCAGCTGGCGGAGGAGTTCTGGCGAGCATTCGTGACCAGCGCCGCCATCACCCTCCACCTGCGGATGCGCTCGGGCCGCAACACCCACCACATCCTGGAGGCTTCGTTCAAGGGAGTGGCCCGGGCGTTGCGCGATGCCGCCCGCGTCGAGGGGTCAGGCGTCCCCTCGACCAAGGGGACCTTGGCATGATCGCGGTCCTCGACTACGGCATCGGCAACCTGCGGTCGGCTGAGAAGGCGTTGCAGCGAGTCGGAGGCGACGCCCTGCTGACGGCCGACGCCGACGTCGCTCTGGCGGCTGACGGGGTGGTCCTCCCCGGTGTTGGTGCCTTCGGGCGGTGCCTCTCTGCGTTGCGGGCCAGCGGGCTGGACGAAGTTGTCCTCGATGCCGTGGATCGGGGCCGGCCGTTGCTTGGCATCTGTGTCGGCATGCAGATGCTGTACGAGGGCTCCGATGAGGATCCAGGGATCCCGGGGCTTGGTGTCCTGGCGGGGACGTTGCATTTGCTTCCTCTCGGAGTCAAGCGGCCGCAGATGCAGTGGAACCGGCTCGACTCCGTCGGCGGGTCCCCGGGTGGATCCCTCGGTGGATTGTTCGAGGGGCTGGGGGCGGCGCCGTGGGTGTACTTCGTCCATTCCTACGCGGCGCCGATGACCTCGGAGGTGGTTGCCACGTGCGACTACGGCGGCCCCGTGGTGGCGGCGGTGGCTCGGGGACCGATGTGGGCGACGCAGTTCCATCCCGAGAAGTCGGGGCCCGTCGGCCTCGCCCTGTTGGCCAACTTCGCCCGGCGCTGCGCCCCGGACCTGGGGGCTGGCTCGACTGGCTCGGTTAGCTCGGTTAGTCGTCCAACGTGATCCTTTTTCCAGCCATCGACCTGCTCGGAGGACGGTGCGTTCGGCTGGCCCAGGGGGATTTCGACCGGTCGACCGACTACGGCGATGACCCGGCTGTGGTGGCCCAGGCCTTTGTTGCCGCGGGGGCACAGTGGCTCCACGTGGTCGATCTGGATGCCGCCCGGCGCCAAGGTGACAACCGGAAGGTCATCGAGGGGCTGGCCGCGGCTGTCCCGATCCCCATCCAGGTCGGCGGGGGCGTGCGCGACGGGTCGCTCCTCCACCGGGGAGTGGCGCGGGTGGTGGTGGGCTCGCTGGCCGTTTCCGACCCCGAAGCGGTGCGGCGGATGGCGGCGGAGTACCCCGGACGGGTAGCGGCGGGCCTCGACCACCGCGACGGGGAGGTACGTGTCGGCGGTTGGACAGAAGGCACGGCGGTGAGCCTCATGGAAGCCCTGGGGCGCGTGGATTGCCCGGAGCTGGCCGCGGTGGTGGTCACCGAGATTTCCCGGGACGGTATGTTGTCGGGCCCGGACCTGGACGGGTTGGCGTCGGTCCTGGCCAGCACGGCGACACCCGTTATCGCCTCGGGTGGGGTCAGCAGCGTGGAAGACCTTGAGGCACTCGCCGTCCTGCGGATCTCGCCGGCCGACGGCGATCGACGGCTGGCCGGCGCCATCGTCGGCCGGGCGATCTACGAAGGCCGTGTCGATGTCGCGGCCGGGTTGCAGGCATTGGGGGCCGGCAGGTGAGGACGGTCCGAGTCATCCCCTGCCTCGACGTCGACGGGGGCCGGGTGGTGAAGGGAGTGAAGTTCCAGAACCTCCGCGACGCCGGCGATCCGGTCGAGCTGGCGGCCCGGTACGACGCCGAAGGTGCCGACGAGCTGGTCTTCTATGACATCACCGCCTCCTCGGGGGGGCGGGAAACGATGGTCGAGGTGGTGGCCCGCACCGCCGAGCAGGTGTTCATTCCATTGATGGTGGGCGGGGGAGTACGGTCGCTGGAAGACGCCCGCCGGTTGTTGCGGGTCGGGGCCGACAAGGTCGGAATCAATACCTCGGCGGTGTCGCGGCCCGAGCTGATCACCGAACTGGCCGAGACTTTCGGGGCCCAATGCGTGGTCGTCGGCATCGACGTGCGCCGGATGACGGGCGGCTGGGAGGTGTTCACCCACGGAGGGCGCAAGCCAACCGGCCTCGATGCGGTGTCCTGGGCCGAGGAGTGTGAGCGACTGGGCGCGGGTGAAGTCGTGCTCAACTCGATGGACCGCGACGGGACCCGGGAAGGCTTCGACCTGGCGCTCACCCGGGCGGTGGTCGACACCTGCGGCATACCGGTCGTCGCCAGTGGCGGCGTCGGCAACCTGGACCACCTGGTCGCGGGGGCCACGATTGGTGGCGCCGATGCCGTCCTGGCGGCGTC
The DNA here is from genome assembly GCA_050744165.1 of Acidimicrobiales bacterium. GTDB lineage: Bacteria > Actinomycetota > Acidimicrobiia > Acidimicrobiales > Palsa-688 > JBOGGN01. The sequence goes on from JBOGGN010000355.1 coordinate 5,433, forward strand.
GATCTTCCACTACCAAGACGCAACCGTCGGACAGGCGAAGGCATACTTGGCCCGAGCAGGGGTGGCGATCCGGCCAACCGGGGAGGGAGTCCAACCATGAGCGATCCCGACGAGCCGTCGCGGCGCGACGATGGCGCGCCGAGCGGGCCCCCGGTACCTCCTCCTCCTCCTCCTCTGGCATCACCGCGACCGCGACCGCGATCGCGTCCGTGGGGATCGCCGCCGCCAACGCCACCGGCATCGCCCGGACCGTCAGCAACTCCGCCTCCTCCGCCTCCGCCGTCGTACAACCCGACCCCGCCGCCCGGGTCTGGCTACCGTGCCCCGCCGACCGAGAGTTGGACCTACCCATACGCCAACTGGCTGCCGCCCTTGGGCGGCACGGCTCCTTCGGGCGCTGGGTCGCCGGCCACGCCGGGTGCAGGTTCGCCGGCCACGCCGGGCGCAGGTTCGCCGCCCACGCCGGGCGCTGGTCCGACGGCTCCGTCCGGCGCTTGGGCTCCCTCTGGCGGGGTCCTCGCTCCCGCGTCGGGAGGGTGGGCTTCGCCAGGTGGGGGCAGCGCACCTCCCCCCGGAGCGGAGTCTCCGACCGCCGCCTCTGGAGGTTGGCAGGCGCGCCCCGCGGGTGTTGGTGCTGCCGTCAGCGCGTCGAAAGGACGCAGTTTGCGATCCGTGCTGGCGGTCATTGGCGGCGTCGTGCTGCTCGTCATCATCGTGGTTGTCGTCCTCATCGTCGCCACGTCCTCATCGGGCGGGGTCAACTACAACACCCTCCGGACTGGCAACTGCTTCAACCGGACCACTGGACCGAAGGAGGACAAGGTGGCCTGCACCGCCCTCCACCAAGTCGAGGTCACCGGGACCTTCCAGGCCACTGCCGGTCCGTACCCCGGCGAGGCGGGCCTGCGTCCGCAGGCGGTAGCCGAGTGCGGGACCCTGGCCACCGAGTACCTGGGCAGCCATCCTTCGGATGGTCTCGAAATCGTCTGGCTCGTTCCCGCCAAGGGCACCTGGGATGACGGGATTAGAGCGGTGATCTGCGGCGTGCAGAACATCGACGGCAGCAAACGTGCCGGTTCCATCGCCGGCTGAGCCCGCGAGTCCCTTCGGTCGGTCGCCCGCTACGTTGCGCTGATGGCCGTCGAGGCGAAGCTCGCCATCCAGATGCTCTCGGACCGCGTGCTGGTCCAGTTGCCGATCGCCGAAGGAGAGCGCAAGTCCCGGTCGGGCATTTTGATCCCGGCGACCGCCGAGGTGGCCAAGCGGCTGTCCTGGGCCGAGGTCATGGCCATCGGTCCTCACGTTCGGATGGTCAAGGTGGGTGACCGGGTCTTGTTCAATCCCGAGGATCGTTTCGAAGTCGAGGTGAAGGGCGAGGACTTCCTCATACTGCGAGAGCGCGACATCCACGCAGTCGCCTCCGAGCGCATGGACGGCAGCACCGGGTTGTACCTATAGCTCTGCGCCACCGGTGTCGAAATAGCCGTTTCGACCGCGGGCCGTAGCCCGTAGCATGCCTAGCCAATGCCGGTGGCCATCCCCATTCCCGTTCTCGAGTCGGACCTGGCGCAGGTCAGATTCAACGCCGATGGCCTGGTGCCCGCCATCGTGCAGGAGCAGGGCAGCGGCGAGGTGCTGATGCTGGCCTGGATGAACGACGACTCTCTACGGCGCACGCTTGCGACCGGTCGCACCTGGTTCTGGAGTCGCAGCCGCCAGGAGTACTGGTGCAAGGGTGAGACCTCAGGCGACCGGCAATGGGTCCGGGCCGCGTCGTACGACTGCGACGGCGACACATTGCTGATCGTGGTGGAGCAGGAAGGCAACGGGGCCTGCCACACCGGCGCCCACTCCTGCTTCTATCGCCGTTTCGGCAGCACCGCTCCGGCCGAACCGGAGCCGTGATCCGGCCCACCAGGGAGGAGTTCCGAGCCCTGGCCGAGCGGTATTCGGTGGTCCCGGTATGGCAGGAGTTGCTGGCTGACCTGACGACCCCGGTGGCCGCCTTCAGCCGAGTGGTAGGCAACGAACCAGGTTTCCTGCTCGAGTCCGTCGAGCACGGCGAACGTTGGGGCCGCTTTTCGTTCATCGGCCGGCGACCGACTGCGACCATCGTGGCCCGGGGTCGGCGCCTGGAGATTGACGGCGTCGTTCCCGAGGACGTCCCCCGGGAACAGGGGATGCTGGCGGCGATCGAAGCCATCCTGGCTGCCTACCGTTCACCGCCTCCGGGTGCCGCTCCGTCGCTCGCCACCCTGCCCCCCCTCCACGGCGGGCTGGTCGGCTACCTCGGCTATGACGTCGTCCGGGAGATCGAGAGATTGCCCGATGTCCCCCCTGACGAGCTCGGGCACCCTGACGCCGTGATGTCGGTCATCGGCCAGCTGGCGGTCTACGACCACTGGCGCCAACGGGTGACGCTCATCGACTCCGTACCGCTGCCTCCTGGCACCACCGATGTGGACCGCCGCTACGACGAGGCGGTGAACCGGCTGACCGAAATGGCCGCGGACGGCGCCCGGACCATCGCAGAGCCGTTGGTGGAGCCCCCCGCGCGGGAAGACGAGTTGCCTCCCGTGCGCCGGCGGACGTCGCCTCAGCAGTACTTCGGGGCCGTCGAGGTGGCCAAGGAGCACATCCTGGCCGGCGATGCCTTCCAGATCGTGCTCGCCCAGCGCTTTGACCTCGACCTCGACGCCGAGCCGTTCGACCTGTACCGGGCGTTGCGCCAGATAAACCCCAGCCCGTACATGTACTTCCTGCGCCATGACGAGCTGGATGTCGTCGGCTCCTCGCCGGAGCCGATGGTGCAGCTGCTCGACGGCCGGGTCATTTCTCGGCCCATCGCCGGCACCCGGCGGCGGGGGCGCACCGATGAGGAGGACCGCAAGATGGCCTCGGAGCTGATCGAGCACCCTAAGGAGATCGCCGAGCACGTGATGCTGGTCGACTTGGCGCGCAACGACGTCGGCCGAGTGGTGCGCTTCGGCAGCGAGCAGGTCGACGAGCTGCTCACCCTGGAGCGGTACAGCCACGTCATGCACCTGACCTCCCAGGTGTCCGGCCGCCTGCGGCCCGGGCTGGGGCCGATCGACGTCCTCCGGGCCACCCTGCCGGCGGGCACCGTGTCTGGAGCGCCCAAGGTCCGGGCCATGCAGATCATCGACGAGTTGGAGCCGGTCAAGAGGGGTCCCTACGCCGGGGTTGTCGGCTACCTCGACTTTTCCGGCAACCTGGACACCGCCATCGCCATTCGCACCATGCTGGTCGGGCGCGACGGTCGAGCGAGTGTCACCGCCGGGGCGGGGATTGTGGCGGACAGCGACCCCGCCCAGGAGGATTTGGAGTGCCGAAACAAGGCCGCGGCGCTGTTGGCCGCGGTGCCGGGTGCTCGGAGGATCTCCGCCGCCCGCCGCCAGATGCGGGCCGGTGCCGCGTCGACCAGCTCATGACGGGGCAGACTGGCGGCATGGACGACGCGGACAGCGACCGCCAGCGGCTTCGGGATGACGTCGTTGGGCGATGGCTTGATCGCGACGCGATCTCGGTAAGCGGTCGCGACGCGGTGGCGTTCCTGCAAGGACAGTGCAGCCAGGACGTCGCCGCCCTGGGGGTCGGTGAGTCGAAGTGGACCTGGATTCTGCAGCCCCGGGGCAAGGTGGAGGTGCTGGCCCGGGTGAGCCGGACCGGTGCCGACGCCATGGTGCTCGATACCGACGGCGGCTGGGGCGAGGCCATGCTGACCCGGCTCAACCGCTTCAAGTTGAGGACCAAGGCCGACATCGAGCCGCTTGACTGGCGCTGTCTAGGGCTGCGAGGGCCGCGTTCAGCCGAGGCGGCCGCTTTCGCGGACGGCATCGGCCGTGGGGGCACGGTGTTGGCACTCGATGCCAGCTGGCCTGGCCTACCCGGTGTCGATTTGATGGGTCCGGATCCGCAGCTCCCGCCCGGCGTCACGCTGGCCCCCGACGAGGTCTGGGAGTGGGCCCGCGTCGAAGCCGGAGTGCCCCGCATGGGCGCCGAGCTGACCGAGGACACCATTCCAGCCGAAACGGGCTTGGTGGCGACCACAGTGAGCTTCACCAAGGGGTGCTACACGGGCCAGGAACTGGTCGCCCGCATCGATTCGCGCGGCGGCCACGTCCCGCGTCACCTGCGCCGCGTCGTCCTCGACCAACCCGCCCCGGTGGGCGCCAGGGTAACCGTGGACGGTAAGGAGGCCGGGCGGCTCACGAGCGTGGCGCCAGTTGGCGACGGAGGTGCCGTGGCGCTCGCCTACCTCGCTCGGAACGTCGTCCCTCCAGCCGCGGTGGCGGTCAGCTGGGACGGGGGGATCACCGAGGGAACGGCCGAAAGCCTCCCGCTCCTGTCGTGACCCCGAGGTCAGTCGTGACCTCCGCCCGCCGCCCGCGGCTGGTGCTCGGGGTGGCGGTGGTGCTGCTAGTGGCCGGTTGCGCCGGCGTGCACAACCTCAACATTCCTGTGCCGCCACGCGGCTCGCCGGGCGGCCAGGCGCAGTTCGGGACAACGACCACCGTGTCCGACCTCACCGGGGCCGCCCTCCCGACCTTGGCGAGCACGCCTCCGCCGACGGTGCCACTGACCGGAGGCACGTCGACGCTGAGCGGCGTCGTGACTGGACCCAACGGGGTGGTCGCCGGAGCCACGGTGCTCGTGGAACGGCTGGTAGGAGCCACGGAGGCGTCCAAAACGGTGGCGGCGAACGCCAACGGCGGCTGGGCGCTGACCACGCTGCTCGGCGGGTTGTACCGGATCCGGGCCTGGATGTCGCCCGACCTGGACCTGATCACGCCGCAGATCATGTTCCTGGACGCCGGCGCCACCCAGAGCGTCAACCTCACGCTGATGTCCTACGGAGGCCAGACGGCCAACGCCACAGTGACGCCGAGCCCGCCACAGGTGAGCGTGCTTTCGACCTTGGTGGTCAACGTCCTGCAGGAGGTGGTGGGCGGCGACGGCATCGTCCGGGCGTCGGGCATGGGGGGCGCCCAGGTGTTCCTCCTGGCGGCGGGCAACGTGGTCCTCGGCGGCGTCAACCCGGTGACGACGAACGCCTCCGGTTCGGTGACCCTGACGCTGGAATGCTCGTCAATGGGACCCGTAGGCCTCTCGGTCACCGTGAACGGGGGGACCGCCATTCCCCTCGCCGTTCCCGACTGCTCGCCTGCCGTCGTCCTGCCGACCACGGTCCCGTCTAGCACAACCGTCGCCGGCGCCATTCCTTAAGTCGACGCCACCGGTCGCCTGGACGTGCAAAGGGCGCCCGCATCGTTCGCGCCGCTCGACGACCAGACGCACTCTTGGGTCAATTTGTGACTCTTGGCACCGCTCCCTGCGGATTTCCGTCGGAACTGGCACCAAGAGTCAAAGGTGTTCCCAAGTCTCTGCCCGCGGTATCCAAGTCTTCCCCGCCGGCCCGCCGGATGCGGACGGCGAGGGCCGCCCGGCCCCCGCATCCACTCGAGGCAAGGTCACCACCATGCGCGTGCCGCCCTCACTCAGGGTGGGGGACTCGGCCCGCACCGAGCCGCCCATGGCCGAGACCAGCTCGGCGACAATGGCCAGCCCGAGCCCGGTGCCCACCTGCCGGGCGGGGCGACGGGAGGAGGTGAACAGCCGGTCGAAGATCCGGGGCAGGTCCTCCGCAGGGACGCCGGGGCCGTCGTCGTCGACCCACACAACCGCCCCCTGCTCCGAGGAGGCGACACCGACCACAACCCAGGCCCGGGCGTACTTGAGGGCGTTCTCCACCAGGTTGGCGACAACCTGCGCCAGGCGGTCTGGGTCGGCGCGGGCGACGATGGTGCCGGCCGGCACCGCTTTGACGTCGAGGTGCAGGCCCAGCTCCTCGGCCTTGGGCCGAAATCCCTCTCCGGTGTCGCACACCACCTCCGACAGGTCGACAGGCCTCGGATCGAGGGTGAACCGGCGGGCGTCGACCCGGGCCAGGTCGAGAAGGTCCTTGACCAAACGCTCCAGCCGTCGGGCCTCGGCGGCGATCACCTCGGCGGCCCTCTCGTGGTCCGGCGCCGCCCCGTCGGCGATGGCTTCGGCGAAACCCCGAATCGACGTCAGCGGGGTGCGCAGGTCGTGGGAGACCGACATCAGGAACTGGCGCTCCATACCCTTGGCCCGGGCCAGGGTCTCGGCCAGGGTGTTGATGGATGCCGCCAGCGACGCCAGTTCGGGGTCGCTGCCGGGGGGCAGGGGCACCTGGGCGCTCAGGTCGCCGGCCGCGATCCGGCGGGTCACCGTCTCGGCGGCCCGGAGCGGCCGGGTGATGCGCCGGCCGAGGCGATCACCGACGATGGCGGCGATCAAGAGCACCAAGGCGGCCGACAGCACGAACCAGGGCAGCGCCTGGCTGAGCCCGGTGTCAGGGCTGCGGGTGAGAACGACCACTTGGGTCACCGAGGCGGTGTTGCCCAGCGTTGAGCGATAGGGGGCGGCGGCGAAAACCCGGCCGGCGGCGTTGCCGGACACCACCTGGCCCGCCAGCAGTGGCGCCGCCGGCAACTGGGCGGCGGTGAACCCGAACGGCAGAGGCGCCCCGACTTGGTTGATGTTGACCAGCCGGCCGTCCTTGGTGACGACCACGATGAAATCGTCCTCGTCCTTGAAAGGAGCCCGCAGGATCACGAGCAGATTCCGGGCGCTGCGGCCGCTGGAGATCTCCGCCTTGATGGCCTGGGCGACGTCCTTGGCCTGGGCCGCCAGCTCGGTACGGGTGCGGTTGCGGGCCGCGTGGGCCGCCAGGGCGAAGGTGACGGCGCCGGTGAGGACGATGGCCCCGACGACGACGCCGATGATCGTGGCGCTGAGGCGCCGCTGCATCGGGCCCCCTAGCCCAGCCGGTACCCGACGCCCCAGACCGTCGCCAACGGGAGCGCCGAGCCCAACTTCTTGCGCAGCTGGCGGACGTGGACGTCGACGGTGCGCTCGTCGCCGTACCAGCCGGCGCCCCACACCCCGTCGAGCAGCTGCTGGCGGGTAAGGGCCAGGCCAGAGTTGTGGGCCAGGAACTGTAGGAGGTCGAATTCCCGCGCCGCCAGCGGCACCATCTGGCCGTTGACCCGGGCCTCTCGCCGGGCGGTGTCCACCTCGACCGAGCCTGCCACCAGCACGTCGGGTGACTCCTTCCGGCCGTCGGTCCGTCGCAGGATGGCCCGTACCCGCGCGACCAACTCCCGGGGCGAGAACGGCTTGGTCACGTAGTCGTCGGCCCCCAGCTCCAGCCCGAGGATGCGGTCGATCTCGCCGTCGCGTGCGGTGAGCATGAGCACCGGCAGTGTCAGCTTGGCTCGCAACCGTCGGCACACCTCGAGCCCGTCAATAGCACCTGGCAGCCCGACATCGAGGATTGCCAGCCTGGGGCGTTCCCGATCGACGGCGGCCAGGCCGGACTCGCCGTCGGTCGCCTGGATGACCCGGTACCCCTCCCGCCGCAGGTACAAATCGACGAGGTCGCCGATGTTGTGGTCGTCCTCGACGACGACGATGGTCCCCAGGTCAGTTTGCACCATGCTCAATTTGGCACCCAGTTGTGAGCAACGTATGACGGGGGCCGGCCGGGGCGCGCCCGCCGTCAGCCAACGCCGCGATTTCTGGGGACGCCGCCGGCGAGGGTTGGCACCATCGAAGTGCCTCGACGATTCGGTCGGCTGATACGTCTCGGTAGGCTGCCCCGCAGCAATGGCGACCTACCTGGACCGCATCCTGGCTGCTCACCGGGCGGCGGCGACGGCTGACCTCCGGTCGTTGAATGCGCTCGTCGAGGCTGCCGAAGCGGTGCCAGCCGGCGGAAGGCGGCCGTTTCGGGCTGCCATCGAGGCGGCCGAGGGCCTGGCCGTGATCGCCGAGATCAAGCGCCGCAGCCCCTCGAAGGGTGCGCTGGCCCCGGAGTTAGTGCCCGAGGTCCAGGCCAAGGCGTACCAGGCGGGCGGGGCGACATGCCTGTCGGTGCTGACCGACGCCGAGTTCTTCGGGGGCTCGCCCGAGGACCTGCGGGAGGCTCGGGCCGCGACCGACCTGCCGGTATTGAGGAAGGACTTCGCCACCGGTCCCGCCGACGTGTGCGATGCCCGGCTGATGGGCTCCGACGCGCTCCTGCTCATCGTGGCTGCCCTTTCCCCAAACCTGCTCACGGAGTTGCACGCCCTGGCCCGCCACCTCGGGCTGGACGCGCTGGTCGAGGCCCACGACGAGGCCGAGGTGGAGCTGGCCCTTGCCGCCGGGGCCACCCTGATCGGGGTCAACCAGCGGGACCTGGTGACCTTCGAGGTCGACCGCGAGCGGGCGGTGCGGGTGGCGGCCGCCATCCCCGACGGGGTCGTGCGGGTCGCCGAGTCGGGCATCGGCGGCCCTGACGACGCCCGGCGCCTGGCCGAGGCCGGGTACCACGCCGTTCTGGTGGGCGAGGCCCTGGTGCGCTCGGGCGACCCGGCGGCCGCAGTGGCGGCCCTGCGAGGCATCCGATGTGGGTGAAGATCTGCGGGACCACAAGCGAGGAGGACGCGCTGCTGGCGGTCGCCATGGGGGCCGACGCGGTGGGTTTCATCTTTGCCCCCTCGCCCCGCCAGATCGCTCCCGGGCTGGCCCGCGACATCGCCAAGCGACTGCCGCCGGAGGTGCTGACGGTCGGTGTGTTCCGCAACGAGGCGCCCGAGCGGGTGGTCGACATCTGCACCTTCGCGGGTCTGAAGGCAGCCCAGCTGCATGGCAAGGAGACGCCGGAGCAGGCCCGGTGGGTGCGGGCCCGGCTCCGCTGGGTGATCCAGGCGTTCGCGGCCGGTGACAAGGCGGTGACCCGGGCGGCCGAGTACGGGGTCGACGCCGTGATGCTGGACAACCCCACGCCGGGGTCGGGCGAGCTGTTCGACTGGAAGCTGGCGGGCGAAGCGCCGACCGGGACGCGCCTGATCCTGGCCGGTGGGCTGACACCGGACAACGTGGGCGCCGCCGTGGCCGCCGTCCAGCCGTGGGGGGTTGACTGCGCCTCAGGGGTGGAAAAAGCCCCGGGCCACAAGGATCCCGTCAAGCTCCGGGCATTCGTCGCAGCCGCTCGGGCGGCGGCCGTGCCTCCTTGGCGGGGCGACGAGGACGACCGTCCCTACGACTGGGAGGAGGACCGGTGAGTGCGACGCCGCGGGTCGGCAACGGCGGGCGCATGGGCGAGCCCTCGCCGGACGGGCGTTTCGGCGAGTTCGGCGGACGCTACGTTCCCGAGTCGCTGATCCCGGCGGTGAACGAGCTCGAGGCAGCGTTCCGCAAGGCGTGGGCCTCGGCCGACTTCCACGCCCAGTTCGACGCTTTGCTGCGCGACTACGCCGGGCGGCCGACCCCGGTCACGGAGTGCCGCCGGCTGTCGCAGCGCCTTGGGGTGCGGGTGCTGCTCAAGCGGGAGGACCTGACCCACACCGGCTCGCACAAGATCAACAACGTCCTCGGCCAGGGCCTCCTCACCCTGGCGATTGGCAAGTCCCGGGTCATCGCCGAGACCGGCGCCGGACAGCACGGGGTGGCCACCGCCACCGCGGCCGCCCTCTTCGGCCTGAAGTGCGTCGTCTACATGGGCGAGGTGGACACCGAGCGCCAAGCCCTCAACGTGTTTCGCATGCGGTTGCTCGGGGCCGAGGTGCGGCCGGTGCGCTCTGGCAGCCGAACCCTGAAGGACGCGGTCAACGAGGCCCTCCGGGACTGGGTGGCAACCGTCGAGGACACGCACTACTGCATCGGGTCGGTCGTGGGCCCCCACCCCTACCCGTGGATGGTGCGGGAGTTCCAGCGGGTGGTGGGGGAGGAAGCCCGCGAGCAGTGCCGGGCCGTGCTCGGCGGCGCGGATCCCGACTTCGTGGTGGCCTGCGTCGGCGGCGGCTCCAATGCGGCCGGCACCTTCGCGGGGTTCGTGGACACCGACGCCGCCTTGGTCGGTGTGGAGGCAGCCGGCGGGGCCTCCATCAGCCGGGGGGTGCCAGGCGTCATTCACGGCATGAAGTCCTACCTGCTGCAGGACGAGTACGGCCAGGTCACCGAGGCTCACTCGATTTCGGCGGGCTTGGACTACCCAGGTGTCGGCCCCGAGCACTCGCACCTGGCGGCATCGGCGCGGGTCCGCTACGTCCCCGCGGGCGACAGCGAGGTGCTGGAAGCGCTGAAAGTGCTCTCCGAGACCGAGGGCATCATCCCCGCGTTGGAGCCGGCGCACGCGGTGGCGTGGGTGTTGCGGGCCGCGGCCTCGGGGCAAATCCCTCCCGGCTCGACCGTGCTCGTCACCCTGTCGGGGCGCGGCGACAAGGACGCCGAGCAGGTCATGCGGTTGGTCGGATGAGCGACGGCCCGCTGGAAGCAACACTGCGCACCGCCCGGGACGCCGGCCGCAAGTTGCTGGTGCCCTACGTGACCGGGGGGCTGGGCAACTCTTGGATCGAGGTGGCCCAGGCGATGGCCGCGGCCGGGGCCGACGCCATCGAAGTCGGGATCCCGTTCTCCGACCCCGTCATGGATGGACCGACCATCCAGGAGGCGTCGCTTCGGGCCCTGCAAGGTGGGGCCACCCCGCAGGGGATCCTGGCCGAGCTGTCGCGGGCCGACATCGGTGTGCCGTTGGTCGCCATGACGTACTACAACCTGGTGTTCCGGGGCGGCCACCGGCGATTCGCCAGCGCATTGGTCGACGCTCGGGTGGCGGGCATCATCCTGCCCGACCTGCCCTTGGAGGAACTCGACGACTGGTCTCGGGCGGCCGACGAGGCCGGGGTGGAAACGGTACAGCTGGCGGCGCCCATCACCCCCGACGACCGGTTGCGGGAGCTGTGCCGGCGCAGCCGGGGGTTCCTCTACGGGGTCA
>JBOGGN010000356.1:0-4186 GCA_050744165.1 Acidimicrobiales bacterium
CGTTGGGGACGTTCATTTATTAAAACAGAAATTACTCTAGGTGTTCAAAGAAGCGGAAGACAACCATCACTGCCACCCATGCCTTCTCGCCGGCCATACACCTGGCAGCTCGCATCTCCAGGTAGAACGACGAGACCGGCACGTTATTGTAGTACTTCCACGCTTCAGCGAGCCGTGCCAGCTTCTTCGCCGCGCCCTCGATGCCTGTTTGCTTGTTGACCTCGTTAACGTAGGCCAGATGTTCAGTCGGCGCTGACTCCAACCAGTCATTTTCGCCAACGCCTGGGATGTCGTAGACGAAGGATCATTGGTATCACTCGTACGATAGCCGGGGATGGCCTCCCGCCTCTCATCGCCGCCAGCAAAGTCGTTAACAATAGCCGGACGGCTAATCCGCACTACGGTCTTGGGAAAGCTTTCCGACAATGCCGCCTTCGTCTTATTGAGGATCATCTGGGAGTTAGCCGGCTTGCCTCGAAGACGCACGAGCAGGTCAAGGTCGCAGGGATTGCGCCCCCAGTGCCGTGGTTAACCTCCGCTATTCGTTGGCGGGTGGTGCCGGGGCGGCGAAATACGCAGGTATCCGCGTAAAGGTCCTGCTGGTGGGGGAGGATTGGGTTTGCACACGCCGATCCCCCCACCAGGAGGTTTCACCTTGCCAGTGAAGCATAGCCAGGCCCGGCCGCGCTTGGCGGTGACCGTCGACGGGAACGGTTTGGTGTCCCATGCGGGGACCAGGTTGCTGTCGGACATGGCCGAGGATTCGGGCCTGCAGGACGATTTGTCGGAGGCGTTGTCGCCGATTGTGCGCCGGCGCCGCAAGCATGACCCGGGCCGGGTGCTGGTCGACCTGGCGGTGATGGCCGCTGACGGGGGCGGCTATTCGTCGGATCTGGCTCCGTTGCGGGCCCAGCCGGCGTTGTTCGGCCCGGTGGCGTCGCAGCCCACCGCGTGGCGGCTTTTGGACCGTGTCGACGCCGACCTGCGGGCCCGAATCGAGGCGGCGAGGGCCAAGACGAGGGCCCGGGTGTGGGGTGCCGGGTTGGCACCGGAGCGGTTCACGCTCGATTTCGACGCCACGCTGATCGACGTGCACACCGACAAGGAGAAGGCGACGCCCACCTATAAGAAGGGGTTCGGTTTTCATCCTCTGCTGGTGTTCTTGGACCAGACGCAGGAGGCGGTGGCGGGGATGCTTAGAGAGGGCCGGGCCGGGGCGAACACGGCGGCCGACCATGTGACCCTGCTCGACCAGGCGTTGGCCCAGCTGCCCGTCAAATGCAAACGCGACGACCCGGTCAAGGGGGTGGACATGCTGGTGCGGGCCGACTCGGCGGGCGCCACCCACGGCTTCGTCGACGCCGTCGTGGCCCGGGGCATGGAGTTCCCGATCGGCTTCGACGTGACCGTCGCCGTGTGCCGGGCGATCCTGCAGGTCGCCAAGAAGGCGTGGGTGGAGCCGATGCACCAAAACATGGAGCCGCGCGAGGGCGCCCAGATCGCCGAGATCACCGGCCATCTCGACCTGTCCGCCTGGCCGGAGGGAACCCGGGCCATCTGCCGGCGCGAGGAACCCCACCCCGGCGCGCAGTGCACCATCTTCGAACCCGAAGGCTGGCGCCACCAGGTGTTTATCACCAACAGCGCCGACACCGACATCGTCTACCTGGAGGCCCGCCACCGCGGCCACGCCCGCGTCGAGGACCGCATCAAGGGTGTCAAAGCCCTGGGTTTGGACCACTTCCCCAGCCACGACTTCGCCGCCAACCAGGCGTGGCTGCAAACCGTGCTGATCGCCTGCGACCTGACCGCCTGGGCCCAGACGCTGTGCCTCACCGGGCCTCTCGCGAAGGCGGAACCGAAGAAGCTGCGCTGGGCGTTGTGGCACACCGCCGCCAAGATCACCACCTCCGGGCGGCGTCACAGCCTGCACCTCGACGGGGCCTGGCCGTGGGCGGCCACCCTGAAAGACGCCTACCGCCGCCTCGACCTCCTTCATTTCGCCACCTGAACTCCCCGGCCCCGCCCCGCCGCCCAAGCAGCCGCAGCGCCCATCCCGGGCGTCAGCGCGCCCCGAAGCCGGCAAATCCGCCGCCCGCCACCGCGCCCGGGCCACACCTCACCGTCACAAGCCCGCCCCGACGACACTCCACGCCCTCAGCCCGCCGGAAAAAAGCCCCGTCCCGCCGGAAAAACCACGAAAAATCGCCGTCAACCTCGATGATGAATAATCGAGGTTAAAGGAACCCGCCTCACGGAAGCGCTGGACGTCCAAGGCAAACTGAGAGACGTTTCCACGCTTTGGCGGTGCCCAGCTGCAGCCTCTCGCTGACTTTGCAGAGGTATGAGGCGGCGCAAAAATGCATCGAACTTTTGGTCAACGGTTAAAGGCATAGCTAGTTCCGCCTAGTATCGGCAGCATAGGCTTGACCGCCACGCTCAATGTTTTTCTTGGCCTTGCGCAGTGCCCAGCGGTTTGGCGGTTCCGCCGCCGTGTTCTGCTCGTTGCAGCGCTGGGTCAGCTTCTCCAACTTCTGCCGGGCGCCATGATATCCATGCAAGGCAAGTCGACCTTTCGCATCTGCAGCCGTCTGAATCTCCAAGTAGGTGTTTGTGTACGGCCATGAGATCCTCCTTGTAGGCGGCCATGGGAGTCCCCGCTGGCGGCCATTAGATGTCCTTGCTGGTGGCCATCGGGTCTCGGTTTTCTGCCGTTGACCGGCCGGGGTATCCGCGGCCGGCGGGTCCCCTCCTCGAAAACTCGGTGTGTCTGATGCACCTAGCCCTGAGGAGGGGACCACGTGAAGCATGCCGAGGAGATCATGAACATTTTGGACGCATTCGACTTGACTCGCAGCTATACGGCTGCGGGCCAGTTGGCGGGGTGTGACCCCAAGATGGTGGCCTATTGGGTGGGACGCCGTGACGCCGGTGCGTTGAGTTCGACGCCGGCGGTGAGGGGCCGGCTGATCGACGAGTTCGCCGAGAAGCTGGAGGAGTGGATGGAGTTGTCCAAAGGCAGGATCCGCGCCGATGTGGCACACGACAAGTTGGTGGCGATGGGCTATGTCGGCTCGGAGCGCACCACCCGCCGGGCGGTGGCGGAGGCCCGGCGGGCGTATCGGGCGTGGCATCGCCGGGTGCACCGGCCGTGGGTGACCGAGCCGGGCTTGTGGTTCCAATGGGATTACGGCGACGGCCCCGTCGTCGACGGCGCCAAGGCGGTGTTGTTCTGCGCCTAGTTGTCGTGGTCGCGGTTCCGGGTGGTGCTGGCGGTGCGGGACAAGACGCTGCCGACGGTGGTGGCCTGTATCGATGCCACGTTGCGTCGCTTCGGGGGCTGCCCCACCTACGCGTTGACCGACAACGAGCGCACGGTCACGATCGACCATGTCGCCCGCATCGCGGTCCGCAACCCGGAAATGGTCCAGGCGGCGGGGCATTACGGCCTGACGGTGTTGACCTGTGTGCCCGCGGACCCGGCGTCGAAGGGCGGTTCGGAGTCGACGGTGCGGGTGGCGAAAGCCGATCTGGTGCCCACCGACGCCAACCTGCTGGACGGCTATGACAACTGGGCGTCGTTGGAGGCGGCGTGCGCCGAGTTCTGCGAGACGGTCAACGCCCGGATGCACCGGGTGACGCGCCGGGCGCCTGCGGAGATGCTGGCCGAGGAACGCTCCCGGGTGCACCGACTGCCGGAGCATCCCTACACCACCGCCTTCGGCGTGGCCCGCCGTGTCGGCGACGAGCAGCCGATGGTGCAGTTGGACTGGTGTTTGTACTCGGCGCCGCATCATCTGGCGGGCGAGACGGTGTGGGCCCGGGTCCATGGCGGCGAGGTGGTCTTGACCCATGTCGGCTCGGCCGGCCCGGTCGAGGTGGCCCGGCACGAGTTGACCACGCCAGGCAACCCCCGCATCAACCCCGAGCATTTCCCGCCGCCGTCGGAGACGCCGCTGCAGCGGAGCGCGGTGGCGGGCAGCGACGCCGAGGCGGAGTTCTTGGCGTTGGGGGAAGGAGCGGCGCTGTGGTTGGCCGAGGCGGCCGCCAACGGCGTTTTGCGGGTGCGGGCCAAGATGGCCGACGCCGTCGGCCTGGCGAAGCTGTCGGGTGTCGACGCCGTCGACTGGGCGTTGGGTCACGCCGCGGTCCACGGCCGCTTCGCCGACGGCGACGTGTCGTCGAT
>JBOGGN010000357.1:0-1744 GCA_050744165.1 Acidimicrobiales bacterium
GTTGTCGACGTTGAGCAGGTTGAGCCGGCCTGGGGGGCCGCCGGGGCCGGAGCCGGAGCCCGAGCCAGGAGTTGCCCGCCCGCCGGTGCTGAGCCCGGACCGGAGATCGTTTGGCGGCGGGTGTACGGCCTGGATTGCCAGCCAGATGGCGATGGCCTCCCGGGCTTGGTCGAACGCGACGCACGCCTGGTTCGGATCGCGGTAGGGCAAAGGCAGGCCGACCGCCCAGTCGGCGGCCCCCAGCGCGACCTCGAATCGGGCTGCCACCACCTGGCCTCCGACGGGCCAGGAGCCGACGACGAGGTAGAGCGCCGAGCCGGAGGGGCTGGCGCCGGCCGAGCCGGAGGGGCTGGCGCCGGGCGAGCCGGAGGGACTGGCGCCGGGCGCCTGTTGCAGCTGGGTCTTCCACTGAGCGACCTGCGCTGCGCTCTGCCCGTGGGTCAACGTCAGGTCCAACCCGAGCTGCACGGTCTGGGCAATGGTCAGGGCGGCGCCGGGGCGTCCGGGCACCGCGGCGAGCACCGGATCGACGGCGCTCTCGACGGGCGACAACAGGGAGGCGAACGAGGGATACAGGCAGATGCGCGCCGCTCCCGAGGTGGTGCACCGCTGATAGGAGACGGGTTGCGCGACTTGTGCCACCAGCCTGCTGACGTCGTTGGTGGGGATCGGCTGCAGTTCCACCCCGATGGTCGCCACGATCACCGCCACCGACAGGGCTGCGGTGGCGAGCAATCCGGCCCGCAACCCCAGCGTCTTGTCCTTGGCACCTGCCGCCACGGCAGCCACGACGCCGAACGCCACGATCGCAGCCAGTTCTCCGAGATGGGCCAGAGCGGGCGGGTACGCCGCCAGCCGATTCGGGAGTTCCGACAGCCAGCCCACGTCGGTCCAGGGCCACACCCAGATCTGGGCGCCCGACATGCGGTTGGATTGGGTAAAGGGCACCAACCACACCAGGGCACCCACCAGTCCGGCCAGGGGGTGCGGGAACCGGCGACCCAGACCGACGCCGAAGGCACCGGCACCGAGGACCAGCAGCACGCCGCCGGCCAGAACCGTCAGGTCGGGCCTCCCGACGGGGTGAGCCAGGTCCACCACCAACGTCGAGGCGCCGAGCAGCAACAGGCTGGCCGGAAGCGCCCCCAGCAGGGCGATCAGATGTCCGACGGTACGGGTCCCTGCCGACACCGGCAGCCCGTCGAAGACGTCCTCCAGGTGGTCGCGTCGCGAGCGGCCAGCGGCCAGTTGCGCCGCCGCCAGGACCGTTGCCGCCAGGGTCACTTGGCCGTACCCGATCTCCCAATCCGCACGCCACCACAGCGGCTGCGTGTGGCCCAGAAACTGGTGCACGAGGAGGAAGGACCCCAGCAGCCCGACCAGGACCAGAGGGCTGCGCAGCAGCTGGATGGCCTCGACCCGGGCAAGGGCCAACACCGACCGCGCCGTCGAGGCCGACGCCGGCGCTACCGAGCTACCGTCCGCCGAGGCCGTGCCGGACTCACGGCGAGCGACGGTGGTCGTACTCATCGCAATCCGTCCCCGCTGTTTCTGCCGGCGTCCGAGTCGTCGGCGTCCACCAACCCGGACTCGTCGCCAGACGTCGCCCCAGACCCGCCCCCGACGTCCGACCCGTGCGAGAGCAGCAGGTATCCCTCCTCCACGGTCGGTGTCGACGGCTCAGCTCCGTCAGGAGTCACGTCACCGAGGTGACGCCACCGCCCCTCGCCGGTGCGCCACGACA
>JBOGGN010000358.1:0-3114 GCA_050744165.1 Acidimicrobiales bacterium
CCTCCACCTCGAACCGCAACTTCGAGGGTCGCCAGGGCCGCGGGGGCCGCACCCATCTGGTCTCCCCGGCAGTGGCGGCGGCCACCGCGGTGGCGGGGCATTTTGCCAGCCCAGCCGATTTGGACCGAAAGGAATTCTAAATGGAGCCCATTCATGTCGTCACCGGGACCGCGGCCCCGTTGGCGCGGTCGGATGTCGATACTGACCAGATCATTCCGAGCGACTGGTTGAAGCGGGTCGAGCGGACCGGGTTCGGGCAGGGATTGTTCGCCGAATGGCGTGACGACCGGTCCTTTGTTCTCAATCAGCCGGAATATGCGGGGGCAAGCATCCTGGTGGCGGGGCCCCGTTTCGGCACCGGGTCGTCACGGGAGCACGCTGTGTGGGCGCTGATGGATTACGGCTTTCGGGCGGTCATTTCGCCCCGCTTCGGCGACATTTTCCGGAACAATGCCACCAAGTCGGGGCTGCTCCCGATCCAGGTGTCGGCGGAGGAGGGGGCGGCGTTACTGGCCGCCGTGGTGGCCGACCCGGCGCTGGAAATAACCATCGACGTTGCGCGGGGGACGGTCAGCGCGCCCGCCGTGGGTTTCGACGCCACCTTCCCGCTGGACGAGTTCACGCGCCACCGGTTGCTCAATGGGCTGGATGACATCGGGCTCACGCTGGTGCATGAACCCGAGATCGACGCTTTTGAAAAGGGGCGGCCGGCTTGGCTGCCGGCACTTTCGACGGTTCGGTGAGCAAGCCGCAGGCCTAGCGCCCCGTCGTCGTACCATTGGTTCGGTGAAGACAGTGCTTTTGGGCGAGCGACCCCCCGAGCTGGAGGCCTACCTCAAGCGTCGGCACACCCGGGGCCAGGACCGCTTCGACGAGGTCTGGGAGGGGGCTTGGAGACGAGACTGACTACCGGGTGCCCGACCAGGGTTACCACCGATCGCTACCCTCTGAGGTCTTCGTCCCGACCGCTTCCATCGTGGTGGAGATCGTTTCGCCCGACGACGAGACCTGGGAGAAGTTTGATTTCTACGCCGCCCACCAAGTGGAGGAGATCTGCACGGCGCAACCCACCGAGGCCAGATTGCGCTGGTTCCGGCGGGACGGCTCGGCCTATGCCGAGAGCGATCAGAGCCACCTTCTCGGCGTGAGTGTCGCCGACCTCGCTTCCGGCATCTCCTGGCCTAGGTAGGCGGCCCTTGGCGCACCCGCCCCGACGGCCACGGCAGCTTCGAGCCCAAAAGGCCATAACTTAACGCCCCTAACGCAAGTGCAGGGCGTGATAGCGCCCTGCACTTGCGTTAGGGATGTTAAGTCAGCTCGGGGTTGCGCCAAGGCCGGCAGTCGACTCCCGCCACACCTCCTGCACCGGCGCCCCTGCGGTCCGCATGAAACGCGCGCAGATTATTTGTGCGAGAGCGCTAAGGCCGGCTCGTGGGAGGGCCTGTCAGTCAGACGGCAAGGTTCTCGAAGGTGACCTTGATCGTCTCCGGCACCCAGCCAGCGGCGCATGGCGCAAGATAGGGGCACGAGCTGAAGGTGACCTGTCCGGTGCCACCGCACGGCACCTGGACCGCCGGGATCGTCTGCGGCGTCGAGTAGCTGGTGAAGGTCACGCTGGTCGGCCTCGGTCCCCCCGGAGGCGGGTTGACCCAGAAATAGACCTGGCTGAACAGCCCCGTGTAGCCGCGCCCGTTGGCCGCCTTGACCACCGACACGGTCTGACCGGACGCCACCGGCCCGGTCTCGCCGGGCGTGATCGGGCCGCCGCAGACGACCCTTATGACGGCGTTGCTCCGACGCCCGTTGACCAGCCCGGCAAAGTGCTGACCAGGCTTGATCGCGGCGGCCCCAGCCGGCGCCGCGGCACCGGTCAGACTCCATAGCAGGGCGATCACCATGCAGGTTGAAACGACCGCAGCTCGCAGCGGGGAACGCATGGAGCTCAAGGTACTACCGGCCGGTTCGACGGGCCCGGGCCGGCCGGGCCCTTACCCGGGCTTGACTCCGGCGAGAAGGGCCTCCTCCCGCCATTTCCAATAGCAGTCCACGTCGGTCAGGCCCGCCTCCCGCAGCCAACCCAGCTGGGTGCTGACGTCGACCAGTTTGTTGGAAGGGTCCTCGTCGGCGGGGTCCATGCCAATCGCCTCGAAAAAGGCGGCGTGCACCGCAGCCGTCGGCGACGCCACGTGTTCCAGGTTGCAGAACCATCCACCGGGCTCCAGCATCGCGGCCACCTCGGCGTACAACTCCCGCTTGCGATCGTCGGGGCAGTGGTGGATGGCGAAGCTGGAAATGACGGCATCGAAACGGCCCAGGCGGTGGCCAGGCAGCGGGTGGTCGAGGTTGCGCTCGACCACCTGGACCGGCACCGGGCCGCCGGCGAACCGGCGCCGGGCGGCGGCCAGCATCGTCGGCGAGCCGTCGACCGCCGCCGCCGATTCCACCTCCGGGTGGGCCGACAGCACCACCGCCAGCAGGCGGCCGTCGCCGGTGCCGAGGTCCAGCACCCGCCGCCGCACCCCGCCGCCGGAGGCCAGCAGCGCCAGCAGGACCGCCTCTCCTTCGAAACGATGCGGCGGCCATTCCGGCCCCCGGTCGAGGTAGGCGCCGGCGTGGGCCGCTGTGGCCCATTCATTGGTGGCGGTCGTCACGGCGTCGCCTCCGGCCGAATGCCCGTCCGGGCAATCATGGCGTCGCCTCGGGCACCTTGGGACCCTCCTGGCGGGCCCGGATGCGCACGATCTTGTTGACCGCGTTCAGGTAGGCCCGGGCCGCCGCCTCGACCACGTCGGTAGAAACCCCGCGGCCGGAGACCCGCACCCCGTCGGCGACCACTTGGATGATGACGTCGCCGAGGGCGTCGACGCCGCCGGTCACCCCGTTTACGTTGAAATCGGTGAGCTGGCTGTCGATCCCCGTGGCGGCCCGAATGGCCTGACATGCGGCGTCGATCATGCCGTCGCCCTCGGCGGTGGCCTCCACCTTCTCGCCCGAGCGCACCAGTACCACCCGAGCATTCGGGACCCCGACGGTGCCGCCGACGACCTCCAGCGCATCGAGGGTATAGGCCTGCTCGACGCTCGACCCCAGCTCCTCGGCCACGATGGCCTCGAG
>JBOGGN010000359.1:0-4733 GCA_050744165.1 Acidimicrobiales bacterium
ACCGGCAGCAGCTCACCGTTGTCGTCGGTGACAAAGGCTGTCCTCCCGTTCGGAGTAATGGCCACCGCACCGCCCGCTCCCCCATCGATGGTGATCGGTGTGCCGACCGTCCCACCGGGCAACGAGATCGGCGTCAGTGAGCCGCCGAGCGCCGAGCTCACATACACCGTGGCGCCGTCAGGAGTGACGGCAATCCCCAGACCGAGGCCTTGAACCGCAATAGGACTGCCGACGACACCGGTCTTCAGGTTGATCGGCGTCACCGTGTTGCTCTGCGGCTCGGACACATAGGCGGTCGCGCCGTTCGGCGTCACCGCGACGCCCTCTGGTCCCCCCGCGACCGAGATGGGGCTTTCGACCGCGCCCGAACTCAGATTAATGGGAGTGACCTGGTCGGTGCTGTCGTCGGTCACATAGGCGGTCATGGCCGTCTTCGCAGGAGGCGTCGTGGCGCCGCTGGAAGGACTTGAGCTCTGGGTGGCAGGAGGCGTCGTGCTCGGGTTGGCGGGACCGGGGGCGGGGATGCCGGCAGCGACGCCGTCGTGGACGATGGCCCACGCGTTGGGGGTTCCCAACCCTGTGGCTTCATCCCAAGCCTGAGTCGCATCCTGTGCCAGATCGCTACCGGTGCCCTCCGACGTGGTGACGTCAAACAAATGATTGTCCCTCTGGCCAGCCAGTCGGTACAGCAGCGGGTTGGCCAAGCCGAGCAACGAAGCGTGCTGCTGGGTGGCGTACTGGTCGTAGATGGCGCCGACCGCCGCCCACAACGGGGCGGCCTGGCTGGTGCCGCCGTCCATGAATGAGTGGTCGGTGCTTGCGCTCGGGTCCCAGCCGTAGACCTCGAGGGAGCTGGCAGGATCGGCGTCCGCGGCGACGTCGGGAACCCCGCGGAGGGGGCCTTTGCTGCCCGGACGGCCGGTGCAGCGTTCCGTCTCCCCTGATGGGGCAGACACTTGGCCGCGCTGCCAGCTTGGGGCCGGAAAACAGGCCGAGAAGCCGCCGCTAGAGGCCTCCATTGGCCCCGAGTCCCAGGCCTGTTCGGCGTTGATCATTTGGGACGGCTTGAGTTCGAGGCTGGTCCCGCCCACGCCGGTGACCCAAGGGTCGCTGGCGGGATAGTTCACTCCTGGTTGGTTGCTGATCGTGAAATCCGAGACACCGGGACCGGTTGTGAGGGCGCAGTACTTGCCCGAGTCCCCCGAGGCCGCAAACACTGAAACGTGGTCCTGGGTGACGATTCGCTGGAGCAAGTCGTCCATCGTCACGAGGTCCGACGCGTCGATTTGGGACTCGCAGCTGCCAGCGCTGATGGACGCCACGTGATCACCCGATGTATCGACACCTTCGAGAAATTCGGCCAGCTGAGTCAGGAAGTACTCGACCGAGTCGGCTTGGCTGGTACCGCTCGGCGCCAGCGAGGCCTCGAAGACATCGACCCCAGCTCGCTGAGCGATGGCGTGTATCGCCTCGACGTCCAGCTCCGCCTCCTGTTCAGCGGGGTCATGGCTGGGCGGGTTGGCACCCGGCTCCCATCCCCACGTCGTCCCGCCAACGTTGGGTGCCGCCACGCTGACGGTCAGCACCGGAGCCGGGAGGCCGTTGCTGGTGTCGAACTTGGCGATGTCGTCGGGGTTGAACCCTTCCTCGGCGAAGACGGCGACCGTCTGGCCCTTTCCGTCGAGGCCCGCGTCGACCAGCGACTGCACGTTGTAGGCGACCCTGAGGGCACGAGCGTCCTCCGGCTGGGGAGACGGGGAATCCGCAGGCGGGGGCGCCAGGGGGACGGCTCGGGCGGCGTTGTTGAGACCCAGCACGCCGACCACCATGCCCGCTAACGGTGCCGGGAAGGCCGCTTGCTGGTCGTTGCTGTAGAACTCCTCTCCGGTCTTGGTATTCCGCCAGTTGTACAGTCGCACTCCGAAGGCCGCTTGGAGGGCCGCCGGCGGCCCTGTCGCCGTAATGGTGGCGAACTTGGCACTGCTCGACAGGACCCGCAAACCCTTCGTCGCCAGATACGTCTGCGCCGCGGGCAGGTCAGCCGCCGAGCGGACCACCACCACGACGGTCTCCACCTGGCTGGCCGGCACGGGGCCGAGGCGTTGGGAATCGGCGACATCGGGCGCCACGTCGCTCAAATTCGGTGCCACCGACGCCGGTAACGTCAACCGTTGGCCAGCCGTATGCGTTTTCGTGCCGCTACATGCTGCGGCGACCATCAAGGTCGCCACGAACACCGCGGCGATGCGACATCGTCGCCAGCTCAATGGACGCACGAGACCATCCCGGGCCGCAGAATAGAGCCGACCGGGCCGACCGATGCGCTCAGCGTGGCCGGCCCCCCGGCGGCGCCATGCCATCAGGCCCCCAATGCGGTCAGCCGGGTGGGGCCATCTCCGACAGCACGCCCTTGGTGTTGGCGTGCAGGAGGTGTCGAGCACAATCTTGAGGATCCCGTCGCGTTCCAACTCCGCCAACCTGCTACGGGTGGCCTAGCCGGCGCCCTCCCCGAGCCGCCAAATTTGCCCGCGCCGATTTGTACGATGACCGCCTTTTTGGCGCCCCCAAGGGTGCGCCCGTCAGGGCGCCACTCCCCTCGATGAGCGCCCCCGGTCGAAAAGCCGCCGAGCGAGAGGAGGCGTCCCGGGCCGAGTGGGTGCGCCAAGTCCTCGGCGACGCCAGCCGAAAGGCGGCCGGCTGATGGCTCAGCGACTCGCCTGCGTGCTTGACGCGTCTGGGGATCATCGACGGGCCCTTCCCCAACTTGTGCGCTTGAACAGACACACGTATCACCTCGATGGAAACGTCTAGGGCTCCCGTCCCAGATGACAGCTTCGGGCAGCAATCCAGAATGTCCTTATAGCGTCGATCTGGCAAGGAGGAGGAGGAATCGAGTTGGATGCGATGGCAGTCGTTAGGCCGGCTGACCGATCCGCCCTCGTTCCCCTTTTTCGGGTCCCTCGGACTCGTGCCTAACTCGTCGAACCTGCGGCCACCGCCGTCTTCGGCCTGGCCGATGGCTATAGCGCATCCGGTTCCGGCCGCGCGTGGCGCTCCTCGCGTACGGCGTAGAGGATCTCAAGCTCGATGCGGTCTTTGGGCCGCCCCGCAGCCCGCTTCATGCGGATTAGGTCGTCAAGGTGGCAGACCGGGACGACGAGTCCGTCACCGAGGTCGAAAAGTGTTGCATTTGCCGCCAGGTCGCGATAGCCGTCGACCCCAGCCGGCATGCCCAAGATGTCCACGGCCCCGGCGTCGGTGGTGAATGTGAAGTTTTGGCCGTTGGCGAGCGTAATGGCATCCAGCCGGAACGGCACGTCCTCTTCCACCCCACGGAGGCGGGCGCGCAGCTGCACCAGGGCGGCACTGAGTCGTTCCAGGTTGGCGTCATCCCGCTCGTAACAGATGTCGATGTCGTTGGTCATCGTCGGCGAACCCCACAGCCGGCCGGCGACGCCGCCGATGACAACGAAGCGCACCCGGTGGTGGTGGAAGGTGCGAAGGGCGAGGAACGGATCGAACGCCACGTCAACCGATGGGGTGGCCGCGGTCGAGGGCTTCCAGCGTCGGTGCCTCCTCGACCAGCGATACCAGGCGTTGACCCGGCGAACGCCGGAGAAGCTCCTGAATCTGCGTCCGGTCGACGCCGAGTCCCGCTCGGGGTACGACTTCGATGACTTCGTCGCACGCCAGGAGCAGCCGCTCGACGGTGCTGACCCGGGGATCGTCCTGGTTGCGTTCGATGCGGGCGATCGTCGGTTGCGCCACCCCGCTGCGGGCGGCCAGGCCTCGCTGGGAAAGCCCCGCCCGACGGCGGGCGCTGCGCAACGACGACCCGAGGCTCATGCGTCGACCAACGATAGTGGATACGCTATCGGTGGAGCAACACAATGGGTAAGATGTACTGGCCACCGCGGAACGTCAGTTTGGCTCGAGTCAGACGGCTCCTGGCTGTTCTCGCGGTGACATCGGCGATCGCGCTGCAACCTGAGTGAAACCTGCCGGTATTGCGACAAGCCTGCGGCCATCTACAAGATATGCAGATGCGGGTCAACCCGCCGTCATCGACGGCGCGCAAGACGGCTGGACACCGAACTACGCAAACTTCGCGAGACAAAACGGGATACCCAGTCTGAGGGCGACTGTCGGCGCCGAGTTCGCCAAGCATGTCGCCGTAGATCACGACAAGAGCCAGTACGTCAAGGACGGCGCCAGCACCAACATGGCCGAGGGCCACTTTTCCCGGCTGGGCGCTTTCGACGGCACCCACCACCACGTCAGCCGGGAGCATCTGCCCCGCTATCTGGCCGAGTTCGACTACCGCTATACGACCCGCAAGGCGTCGGATCACGAGCGGTTTGCCATACTCAATGTCACAGACCGGCGGGCGACGGGTTACCTACCGAGCGACCCGCTAGATATCGTCACCTCACCCAATCCCACGACCACTCTTTACCCGTTCGCTTATCCTTGAGCAAATCGATAGCGACAGCATCGTCATAGACGCTCCACGCGCACCCGATCTCAAGACCAGGGGCTTCAGCAGCGAACATGTCGGCATGAAGGATCGCCTTCTCAGCACCCTTCACATCCAAGATTATGCACGACATCCATTAGCCACTGCAAGAAGGCAACCACGCGGTCCCGGTCAGCTTCTTGCGCCTCCCATCGGTCACAGGTCTGCTCAAGGCCTATGGGCGTATATGGCAATGGCTTAGTTGGCCGCCACGAGC
>JBOGGN010000360.1:0-5101 GCA_050744165.1 Acidimicrobiales bacterium
TCGTATTGCGCCTCCAGGAACGGGTTGTGGCAGTGGATCCGGCTGACGAGCCACCCCGAGGTCAGCACCGGCATGACGACCCGGCATCGGGTGCACGCCCCGCTCTGGTCGACCTGAGTGGGCGAACCACAGGTCGGGCAGTGCTCAGGCCGCGCCATGGGGTCACCTCCCGATTGTGCGGAACGCTGAAACAACCACTCCTCCGCCCACGGTTCCCGAGCCACCGGCGGGGCCCCCTCGCCGAGGCGCACTTCGAAAGCGACAAGCGCCGCGTCGTACCACGCGCCCGCAAAGGCATTGGCCAGCGTCGCTCGACCCTCCTGCAACGCCGCCAACTGCAGGATTCCCATCGACGACGGGTTGGCCTGATGCAGCGACTGGCCGTAGGCGGCCGCCGCCGCCAGTGGCTCCCAGAGATCGTCGGCCAACACGCCCCGTACGGGTCCGGGGTCGTTGCTGGACCACACCGCGACGACGGCCGCGAAGACCTGGTCCGCAAAGGTCGTGAACAAACCCTGGTCGAACGCCGAGTCTCGCGCCGCGATCCCCGCCAACCCGGCGGCGAGCGACGACGAGTCGCCGGCGCCAGGAGCGCCAGGAGCGGGAGGAGCGGCCAGAGCGGCTAGGGCGGCTAGGGCGGCGGGCTCGGTTCCCGGCAGCGGGCGCCCACGCTCGGGCGCCATCATCACCATCAGGGGCGCCGATAAGCCCATCATCATGCCGCCCAGCGCCTCCAGGCCTGCATGGACACTGGCCGGACGCTGGCCGTCCGGGGATCCCATGGCCCCAAGTCCCTTGACGGCCCGCAACGCCTTGAACAGACCCATGGCCACCCCCACACGACGGCCTGACGGGTGAAAGCATAGGGCCGCCCCGGCCCCCCCGCCCCGGATCTCGCAACCCGTGGTCAGGTCAGCCGGTGTACTGAGCCGCTCCGATGCGATCGCACCCAGCCCCGATCCGGAAGCCAGTCCGGAACAATACACACTCGGCTCGGTACACTTCCGGTTGTGGGCGAAGGGGACATGCAGGCCAACCTGAACGCGTGGCACGTCTCCATCCTGCGGATGGGCGACTCCGACGGCGACACCACCGACATCCAGGCCCACGACCCGGGATTCGACCAGACCAACTTCCTGGCGTGGACCGAGCAGGCCCACTTCGCCATCGTCACCGCGCTCAACAACGGTGACGTCAACAGCCTGAACCCCTACGTCGCCGACACCCTCTTCCCCCGGCTCCAGGCCCAGGCGGAGCACCACGCCTCGACGCCGAAAGGCGACCCCAACGGCCAGCACCCCACCATCGTCCGAGCCGGCAGCGACGCTTCCTTCGACACCATCGTGGTCCGCCTGCAGGAGCAGCACGGCGCAGTCGACTGGACGTTCCAGCGCTCGTCCAAGATGCAAACCACGCCCGGCGCCCTCAAGGCGACCGAGCCTGGCGTCTGCCCGGTCTGCGGCTCGCCCCGCCACCTCGACGCCAGCGGCCTCTGTGTCTACTGCAAGACGCCCGGGCCGCCCCCGAAGTTCGACTGGTTGCTGGTCCAGCAGGAGACCGCCCCGCCCGACGTCGCCGCCATCGCCGCCCGCAAGGCCAAGCGCAGCGGCGTCGGTGTCCTCATCTTCGTGGTGGTCATCATCCTTATCGCGGTGGGCGTCCCCGTCGGCATCGCCCTTCTGGCAAACAACCACCACACCACCGACTTCACCAACGCCAACACCAGCGGCGGCACCGCAGCCGCCGGCGCCCCGTCAGGGCCCCTGAGCCTGACGGTCGAGCTCACCCTGAGCGGCGCCGACAACTTGAGCCCGAGCAGCCTCGACCCGAACAACCTGGCCTTGAACGGTGGTCATTTCGGCGACTGCCCGACGGCGCCGTTGCAGGCGGTCGGCCTGGACCTCACCTTCGACAGCGGCGACCGGCTGACCGGTACCTTCGCCCTGCCTAAGGGGGCGCCGGTCGGCAAGACGGTGGATTTCGCCACTGGGGGCACCGCCATGTTGCACCAGGTTGGCAGCAGTGGCGCCGCAACGGACGACCAGACGTGGGCCCTGGCGCCGGGCATGGGGACGGTGACTCTCAAAGCGGACTCCACCGGTGGCGGCTCCCTGACCTGGACGAACCTGCCGGCGGGAGAGCCCAACAACTCGGGCAACCACCCGATGTCGGGGACCGCCACCTGGACCTGCAGCTGAGGGCCACCCGGCGAGCGCCGGTCCTTCCCTAGGGATGCTGGAAAAAAGGGGCCCCGCCCGACCATCGTCGTCACCGCAACCTCGCCCGTGGAGGCCACGGCCGGCGCCCTCGCCGACCTCGCCGTGGCGCTCGCCAGTGCCGGCTGCGTGTAAAAGTCGTACCTCTTAGTCGCACCCCCCTGATACCTTGCCGCCCAGTCAGTTTGACGGGCCAGCCGCTGCCGACCGGGGCTGCCCTCCCGATGCAGAAAGGCGACCGATGGAGCATCCCGAGGGCTACGAACGGCGCTGGTGGATCCTCGCCATCTTGTGCTTAAGCCTGCTGATCATCGTGATGGACAACACCATCGTCAACGTGGCGTTGCCGACACTGGTGCGCAGCCTGCACTCGACAGAGAGCCAGCTGCAGTGGACCGTCGACATCTACAGCCTGCTGTTCGCCGGCCTACTGCTCACGATGGGTACGCTCGGCGACCGCCTGGGGCGCGGCTCGGCCCTGGCCACGGGGCTCGCCATTTTCGGCCT
Organism: Acidimicrobiales bacterium; assembly: GCA_050744165.1. GTDB lineage: Bacteria > Actinomycetota > Acidimicrobiia > Acidimicrobiales > Palsa-688 > JBOGGN01. Next base: position 2,724 of record JBOGGN010000360.1, read on the forward strand.
CGGATCTCTGGCATCGTCGTTCGCGTCGACGACCGGGACGTTGATCGTCACCCGCGGCATCACCGGCGTCGGAGCGGCGCTCATTATGCCCGCCACCCTCTCGATCCTGACCAACGTGTTCCCCGACGAAGAGCGGGCCAAGGCGATCGGCATCTGGGCGGGGATCTCGGGAATCGCGGTCGCCATCGGCCCCGTCGCTGGCGGCTTGCTATTAGTCCACTTCTGGTGGGGCTCGATCTTCCTCATCAACGTCCCCGTGTGCGCCTTCGCCCTGGTGGCGGGCCGGATGATCATCCCCAACAGCCGCGACCCCGAGGCCCGCAGGCTCGACCCGGTGGGCGCCATCTTGTCGATCATCGGGTGCGACGCCCTCGTTTACGCCATCATCGAAGCGCCGCAAAAGGGTTGGGGGGCGCCCCTTATCGTGGCGTCCTTTGCTGTCGCCGCCGCCGTCCTGGCGGGGTTCGTCGTGTGGGAGTTGCGCAGCGACCACCCGATGCTCAACGTGCACTTCTTCCAGAACCCACGCTTCACCGCCGCCAGCACCTCCATCACACTGGCCTTCTTCGCCATGTTCGGCTCGATCTTCTTCCTCACCCAGTACCTGCAGTTCGTCCTCGGCTACAGCGCCTTGCAGGCGGGGGTCCGGCTCGTGCCCATGGCCCTCATGATGATGGTGCTGGCACCCATCGCCGGCCAGGCGGTCAAGAAGCTGGGCACCAAGGGGATGGTTGCCGGCGGGCTGGCGTTGGGGGCCGCGGGGCTGTGGTTCCTCGCCTTGACCACCACCTCGTCGGGATACGGCCACGTCCTGATCGGACTGTTGATCCTCGGCGCGGGACTGATCGTAATGATGGTCCCGGCCACTGACTCCATCATGGGGTCGCTGCCGCTCGGCCAGGCCGGGGTCGGCTCGGCGATGAACGACACGACCCGGGAGATCGGCGGCGCCCTCGGCGTCGCCATCTTGGGAAGTATCCTGTCATCGAAGTACGAACCCGCCATCGGGCACGCACTGGCCGGCACCGTCGGCCGGTCGGTGATCGACATGGCCAAAAACTCTGTCGGCGCCGCCATCGGCATCGGGCAGGCGGACATCGCGCAGGGGCAGGCCAGTGTCGGCCACCACATCATCAACGCGGCCAACGCCACCTTCATCAACGCGATGGACAGCGCCATGAAGATCGGCGCCCTGATCGCCTTTGCGGGCGCCGTGGTGTCGTTCGTCTGGCTCCCCAACCGTCCGCCCCAGGTCCCAAGCGGGCTGTCTTCTGCGGACGAGGCGGCCGTCGACGAAGCAGCGTTGACCGTCGTCGGCGGCGAAGTGACCTCTGCCGAACTCTAAGGCTCAGTCGACGATCGGCACCCGGAAGATACGGGTCTTATACAGGTAGTAGTTCCAAATGGTGGTGATCCCGATGGCTATTGTCCGAATCACCACGACAGGCAGGTCGTGCTGCAGCAGATCGGTCAACGCCACCGTGAAGCCGAAGTTGAACCCGACCAGAGCCGAGAAGGAGACGATCTGGGCGATGACCACCCGATGGTGCGTGCGCCTGTCGCCGAAGGCCAGAAACTTCTGCAGGATGAAGGACACCAGCAGGCCGAACCAAAAGCTGATAGCCACTGCCAGCACCGGTCCCGCACCGAGCGAGGTACAGACCAGGATCATCGCCAGCTCCAGCACGTAGGTGCTGCCGCCAACGATGATGTACCGGACGCCCTGACGCTGCCGGAGATCATCGATGACCGACCGGAGGGTCCGTGGGGTCGCGGGGGCCTCAGCGGGTCCTTCCTGGTTCACGGGCATGTCGAGGCGGCTATCCCTCCGGTTGGCAGCGACAAATGGTCCCACAGAGTAGGCGGCGGGCGACGGCCCCACGGCGCACCCAACCACAGGGCCCTGGTGCGACCACAAATCGGAGGCGCACGATCGCCGGGTCCACAATCATCGCCTGCAGTGCAGCTGACCATCTCCACCGACCACGTCCCGGCAACCGACCTCGGGTACCTGCTGCACAAGAATCCCGCCGCCCGTGCACCGCAGCGAACTTCCCTTCGGGCAGGCCACGGTGGTGTATCCCGAGGCAGATGAGCAGCGGTGCACCGCTGCCTTGCTGGTCGACGTCGATCCGATCGGCCTGCTGCGTAAGGGTCCCGGGCTCGTGGCCCGGCGCTGGCCCACTACGTCACCGACCGGCCCTACGCCGCCTCGTCCTTCCTTTCGGTGGCCATCGGCAAGTGCTTTGGCACCGCCCTCGGCGGCCGGAGCAAGGAACGCCCCGAGCTGGCGAGCACTCCCCTTCCGCTCACCGCCCACTTGCCCGTCGTGCCCTGCCGGGGCGGCGAGGCGATGCTGCTCCGGCTGTTCGAGCCGC
>JBOGGN010000361.1:0-1901 GCA_050744165.1 Acidimicrobiales bacterium
GCCCCACCGACACCGTCACCCACTGCCCGTACAAGGGTGCGGCGACGTACTGGTCGATCGTGGTCTGCGGTACCGAGCACCCCGACCTGGTGTGGGGCTACCGGGCGCCGTTCCCGGAGAGCCAGAAGATCGCCGGCCTGGCGTGCTTCTACAACGAGAAGGTCGACTTGTACGTCGACGGGGTGCTGCAGGCGCGGCCGCACACGCCCTTCAGCTGAACCGGAACGTCGGTCACCTCGGGCGCGGGCTAGGGGCCATGGCGGGTGACACCGGCGCGCTGGGCGCCATGCCGCCGGATCCGGTCCTTGCCGGCTTGCGGGAGGTAGACGACGCCGATTGGTGGTCGCTGACGGCGCTGATTGCCGCCTCCTGGGCGGAGTACCCGGGTTGCGTGACCGATGTGGCGGGCGAGTACCCCGAACTGCTGGCGCCGGCCACCCACACCCACGAGGTCGGCGGGCGCCTCTGGGTCCTCCCCGAGGGGGCCTGGGTCGCGGCCTGCGTGGGCCTCTCCCCCGGCTCCTCCGGCGCCGGGCAGCCGGTGGAGCTGGTGAAGCTCTACGTGGCGCGCCACCGGCGGCGAGGCGGTCTCGGGGGCGCCCTGGTCGGGTGGACGGAACGAGCTGCCCGGGCGCTGGGTGCGACCGGGATCGAACTGTGGAGCGACAGCCGCTTCACCGACGCCCACCGGCTGTACCAGCGTTGCGGCTGGCGACCCACGGGCGCCACTCGGGACCTCCACGATCGCAGCCAGACGACCGAGCTCCAGTTTCAGAAGCATCTGGCGGCACCCACCCGGTAGGTTGCGGATGCCGCTGGTGAAGCGGCCGGCCATTTCGCCTTGGGGCCGGCGACGGCCGATTGCGACACACCTAAGCTCCAGCGGTGGAGGTGCGGCTGTTCGGCCCGTTCGAAGTCCTCCTCGGCGACGTGACGCTACCGATCCATGGGGCCAAGCAACGGGCGCTGATGGCCGTATTGGCGCTGCAACGTGGCGCTCCGGTCAGCGCCGACCGACTGATCGACCTGCTGTGGGGCGACGGAAAGGCCGCCAATCCGGCCAACGCCCTCCAGGCCCAGATTCGCCAGCTGCGGCGCATCCTCGGAGCGGGCGCGATCAGCACCACCGAAGCTGGCTACGCCCTCGATGTCCGAGACGGAGACCTGGACATCGCCCGTTTCGAAGAGCTCGTGGGAAAAGGGAGGCGTCTCCTGGACGAGCGCCAGGTGGCACGAGCGTCGTCGGTGCTGAGCGAAGCCCTGCGGCTGCGGCGCGGGGAACCATTGGCCGAGTTCGTCTACTCCAGCTTCGCCAATGGGGAGCGGGCCCGTTTGGAGGAGCTGACCTTGCTGGCCGTCGAAGCCCGCGCCGGCGCCGACCTGGAGCTCGGCCGTCATGGCGAAGCGGTCGGCGAGCTGGAAACCTTGTGCCGGGAGCATCCGCTCCGGGAGCGGCTGTGGGAGTTGCTGATCCTTGCGCTGTACCGCGACGGGCGGCAGGCGGAGGCCTTGCGGGCCTATGCCGAGGCCCGTATTTGTCTCGTTGACGAGCTGGGCATCGAGCCCGGACCCGCCCTGCGCCAGCTCGAGGCCCGGGTCTTGGCGCAAGATCCGTCCCTTGCGCCCCCGATCTTGGCCGGGCCGGGGGCTGCGGGGCCGGGGGCGGCGACCGGGAACCTCCGGGTGTCGCTGAGCAGTTTCGTCGGCCGTGACGCCGAACGGGGACAGCTCAGGGACGCCGTCCGGTCGAACCGACTCATAACGCTGATCGGCCCTGGTGGCGTCGGGAAGACCCGCCTCGCGGTCGAGGCTGCGGCCGCTCTCGGCGGGGACCTCGGAGAAGGCTCCTGGCTGGTCGAGTTGGCGGCCGTGGTCCACCCAGGCGACGTAGCGCCGGCGAC
>JBOGGN010000362.1:0-3462 GCA_050744165.1 Acidimicrobiales bacterium
CCCGGTCGATCTCAGAAGAGGCCGATCATACGGCCGGCCCTCGGAAGACCACCTCCCGCCTCCCTTAAGGCCCCCTCCCTTAGGCTCCGAGCCGTGGAACCCACCGTCGAGCTGACGCCGGAAGAGCAGCGGGTCCTCGGTTGCCTCATTGAGAAGGGGGCGACGACCCCGGAGAACTACCCGCTGACGATGAACGCCCTGGTGGCGGCGTGCAACCAGACGAGCAACCGCGACCCTGTCGTCACCTACGGCGAGGAGACCGTCGCCACCACCCTGGCCGCCCTCCGGGACCGCAAGCTGATCCGCATCGTCTACCCGGCCCACGCCCGGGTGACCAAGTACCGCCACGTGCTCGACGACGCCTGGGCCCTGACCGCCGAGGAGCTGGCGGTGCTGGCCGTGCTCCTTCTCCGGGGACCTCAGACCCACAACGAGCTCGTTACCAGGACCGAGCGCTACGGCGATCTGTCCGACCTCGGCGGGGTGGCTGGGGTGCTCGAGCGGCTGGCGCAGCGCCCCGAACCGCTCGTCCTCCTGGTGCCCCGGCGCCCGGGCCAGCGGGAAGACCGCTATGTCCACCTCCTCGGACCGGTCATATCGCCCGAGCCCGGCGAAAATAGCGAAAGCCGATTGTCGCTGGTAGATCGATTAGGTGCCCTGGAAGTTGAGGCTGCTACCCTGCGGGCGGAACTCACCGACATACGTCACCAATTGGAGATCCTTCTGGGGGGATCAGTCCCACCACCTCCCGGAAGACACGATTAATGTGTGGCGAACGTTGGGAGGAACAACAGGTGCGTGAACCGAGGGCGCGGGGGGTCCCGGCCTCGTGGCAGCAACCCGACAAGCCAAGGGCAACCGAGGAGGCGGCAACGAGATGAACCGATTTAGGAAGCAAGGACTATCGCTCGTAGGGGCGACAGTCCTCATGGGTGCGATGCTGGGGGTGGTCCCCGCAGCTTCAGCGTCAGCAGCACCCCGCGCGTTGCACGCCCAGGGCACACCGTTCGGTACCGCGGAGTTCATGAGCTATGGCACCGGCAGCGAGGTGTTCCTCAACGCCGTGGCGAGTGGCGCTTCGACTTTGGCCAACGTCAACCAGGCCTTTTCAGGCGTGACGTCTGCCGGCGGTCTGTCCAGCGGCTCCAACGTCAGCCTCGGCACCAACCCAGTGCTGTCGCCGATCACCCAATCGGTCGTCCAGCCGGCGATCGGCCCCGGTCTCAATGCCACCGCCCAGGGTTCGGGCCTCGAGGTGGGACTGGGCCTGACTACGGCGCAGCAGGACCAGATCAAGGCCGGCATCGCCCTCTCTGCCTCGCCGCCTCCGTCCACCGACGGCACAGTTGCCGGCCCACAGGTCGCCGCAATCCCGCTCAGCCTTCCCGGCCTTTTGCAGACCGGCGTGCTCCACGGGTTCACCACCACCAACTACAACCAGCAGTTCTGCCCGGTGGGCACGCCCCTGGCCTACGGCCTCGGTAGCGCCGCCGCCCCGACGACGGTCCTGACCACGACCGTGGCCAGCCCCGGGGCGGCACAGTCAGCCACTCGCTCCGACCTGATCGCCAACCCCGACGGCACCTTCGGCCTGCAGACTGAGGTGGCAGAGCAGATCGCACCGCTCGAGGTGAGCCTCCCGACGGGCGCCAACACGCCGACCACCATCACCATCACCGTCCAGGGCACGACCCCGGCAACGCCGGTCAGCCTGACGGCGTTCACCGACGGTGAGGGTCACTCGGCGCTGACGCTCGGCAACGCTGACCCATCGGTAACGGTCAACATCACCCTCCTCGGCATCGCGCTGCCGCCGATCAACGCCTCGCTCAAGGGCCTTTCTGCCCTGCTGAACGGGCTGACCGGCCCCACGGGCACGGTCACCACGGCGCTCGCCGGACTCGGGATCACCCTCCAGTTGACCATCGGCAACGGCACCACTGCCGCCACCCCGCTCCCCGGCTTCACCAACGGCTCGAACGCCATCTCCGGCTCCTACGACTTGGTGGCTCTGAAGGCGGCACTGGGCGGGACCACGATCGCCGACCTGCGGCTGGGTCACATGGAAGCTGCCTCCTCGCTGCCGTCGGGTTCCATCGACTGCACCGTCCCGGTCGCCAAAACGGCCAACCCGGCGGCGGTCACCGCAGGCAACACCTTCACCTGGAACATCTCGGTGCCGAGCAGTGCCTCAGCCCTGAATGACTCCAGCTGCGATCTGATCAACATCAACGTGACCGACAAGATCAAGGTCGCCTCGGGCAGCCCGAGCTTCATGGTCCAAAGCGTCAGCAATGGCGGGACCTTCGACGCCAGTACGGGAACGGTGACCTGGAAGGGTCTCGGCCCCTATGTGCCGGGGTCACCACCCATTGTGCTGACCGTCACCGTGAACGTGCCTGCCGGTAGTGGCGCCGGGGTATTGGAGGACACCGCCAACACGACTGCCCAACTCGGCAACTGTACGGGTGGTGCGACCGGTGTGGCCACGCTGATCGGACCCAACGTCGGCAACGTGGTGGTCACAGGATCCATCACCCTGGTGGCGCCGCAGGTCAGCGCCGCCGCCGGCAACGGTGTCACCGCACCCCTGCCGACCACCGGTGGCACGCCTACCCTGGCGTGGATCGCGGTTCTCCTCCTGGTCAGCGCCTACGGAACTCGCAAGCTCCTTCGGAAGGTCCGTAGAAGCAGCTAGACCACCTAGGTCGCGGCACGAGGCCCCCGCGTGAGCGGGGGCCTCGCTCGCGCCTAAGGGTCGGGCTTGTAGCCTCAACGTCTCATGAGCACTCCCCCGCCGCCCCTACCGCTGGCCGAGCGCGTCTACCGCAGCCGCCGGGCCGGCGAGGTGGGAGCCGAGCAGATCGGCGAGCGGCTGCGCCTGGCGGGCTGGGTGGCCGCCAAGCGGGACCACGGGGGGCTCCTGTTCGTCGACCTGCGCGACGCCGGCGGGGTAATGCAACTGGTCTCCCACCCGGACCGTCCCGGCTTCGACGTGCTCAGCCGGCTGCGGCTGGAGAGCGTGATCAGAGTCGAAGGCGAGGTGGTGGCCCGGGAGGAGAAGGACTTCAATCCCAAGCTGGCGACGGGCATCATTGAGCTGGACGTCGATCGCGTTGACGTGCTGTCGACCGCCGAGGTCCTGCCGTTCCAGATCGACCCCGACGCCGATGTCTCTGACGAGGCCCGGCTGCGCTACCGCTACCTCGACATGCGCCGGGGGCCGATGGTGCAGCGGCTGCGAGCCCGGGCGCGGCTGGCGCAGCTGGTCCGGACGCACCTCGTGAGCCGGGGCTTCCTCGAGGTCACCACCCCGATCCTGACGGCCAGCAGCCCCGAAGGGGCTCGGGACTACCTCGTACCGAGCCGCCTGTACCCCGGGGAGTTCTACGCCCTGCCCCAGGCCCCCCAGCAGTTCAAGCAGCTGCTCATGGTGGGCGGCATCGAGCGCTACTTCCAGAT
>JBOGGN010000363.1:0-10399 GCA_050744165.1 Acidimicrobiales bacterium
GACCTACGCCATGCTCAACGAAGGGCACCGGCGCGCCGAGCGCGGCGCCGACGTCGCCGTGGCGTTCGCCGAGACGCACGGGCGCAAGCACACCGCCGACCAGGTCGACGGCCTCGAGGTCGTGCCCCGGGCCCACATCCCGTACCGGGGCACGACGTTCGAGGAGATGGACCTCGACGCCGTGCTCGCCAGAAAGCCGCAGATAGCCCTTGTCGATGAGCTGGCGCACACGAACGTGCCCGGCTCGCGCCACGAGAAGCGCTGGGAGGACGTGGAGGATCTGCTCGACGCGGGCATCGACGTGATCTCGGCCGTCAACATCCAGCACCTGGAATCGCTGAACGACGTCGTCGAACGGATCACGGGGATCGCCCAGCACGAGACCATCCCCGACTCGGTCGTCCGGGCGGCCGACCAGATCGAACTGGTCGACATGTCCCCCGAGGCGCTCCGCCGCCGCATGGCGCATGGCAACATCTACCGGTCCGACCAGATCGACGCCGCCCTGGCCAACTACTTCCGGCCCGGCAACCTGGCGGCGCTGCGAGAGCTGGCGCTGCTGTGGGTCGCCGACCGGGTCGAGGACTCGCTGCAGCAGTACATGGTCGACCACGGCATCACCCGCCCCTGGGAAACCCGCGAGCGCGTCGTCGTCGCCTTGTCGGGTGCTCCCGGCGGGGACACCTTGATCCGTCGCGCCTCACGCATGGCGCAGCGCTCCAAGGGGGAGCTGCTCGGCGTCCACGTCCGTTCCGACGACGGCCTGGCCGGGGCCCCGTCGGACCTTCTGGCCGGCCAGCAGACGCTGCTGCGGGAACTGGGCGGCGCCTACCACGAGGTCCTGGCGGCCGACGCCTCCGCGGGCCTGCTCAACTTCGCCCGGGCGGAGCACGCCACCCAGTTGGTGCTCGGGCACAGCCAACGCTCACGCTGGGCTCATCTGGCCCGGGGGTCGGTCATCAGCCGCTTGATCCGCCAAGCGGGCGACGTCGACGTGCACATCATCTCGACGCATGCCGGCACCGCCGGCACCGCCGGTCAAACCAAACTCCCGGCCACGCAGCGCCGCCGCTCCATCCACCTCCCGCCACGGCGCCAAATGTTCGGATGGGCGATTGCGGTCATCGGGCTGCCGGCACTGACCCTGGCGCTGGCCCATCTGCGCACCGACGTCACCCTGCCCGGCGACCTGCTGGTGTACCTGGCCCTGATCGTCGGTGTCGCCACCGCCGGGGGCACCTGGCCGGGGCTCGGTGCCGCCCTGGCCGCCGACCTGTTGGCCAACTGGTTTTTCACACCGCCGCTGCACACCTTCACCATCGGAGATACCGACAACGTCGTCGTCCTCATCGTGTTCCTCGGCGTGGCGGCGCTGGTCAGCTGGCTGGTCGGCTACGCCGCCCGCCGGTCCGCCGAGGCCGCCCGCAGCCAGGCCGAAGCGGCCTCCCTGGTGCGCCTGGCGGGGGCAATGCTCTCCGACGGCGACCCCTTGACCGAGGTCATGGCCCAGCTTCGGGCCACCTTCGGCCTCGAGGGCGTCAGCCTGCTCGAGCGCGACCAATCCCAACGCTGGCACCTGGTGGCCCGCTCCGGTGACCAGGCCCCCGACACCCCCGACATCGCCGCCGCCACCGTGGAGCTGGACCACGACACGGTGCTTGCCATCGCGGGCCCCGATCTCAGTAGCGACGACCGCCTCGTCCTTGGAGCCTTCACCGACCAGCTGGCCGTCGCCCTGCAGAGCCGGGCGCTGCGGGCCGACGCCGCCTCTGCCGAGGCGCTGGCGCAGGGCAACGAGTTGCGTACCGCTCTGCTGCAGGCCGTCTCCCACGACCTGCGCACCCCGCTGGCCTCGATCAAGGCATCGGCCACCAACCTGCTGGCCGACGACATCCAGCTGGAACCTGCGGCCGTTCACGAGCTTCTCACCACCATCGACAGCGAAGCCGACCGCCTCAACAACCTCATCGGCAACCTTTTGGACATGAGTCGCCTGCAAAGCGGGACCTTCGAGTTGCTGGCCACCGACGTGGGGATCGACGAGGTGGTCGCCCAAACCCTGGCCAGCCTCGGCGAACGGGCCGGCCGGGTGGCAACTGAAGTCCCCGAGAACCTGCCCCGCATCCACACCGACGCCGCACTTTTGGAGCGAGCTCTGGCCAACGTCATCGAGAACGCCGTCGCCTGGTCGCCAGCCGACGAGGTCGTCGCCGTCCAGGCGTCGAGCTTCGGCGGCGTGGTCGAGCTCCGGGTGGTCGACCGCGGGCCCGGCATCGGTCGCCAACAACGAGAGCAGGTGTTCCAACCGTTCCAGCGCCTCGGTGACGAGCACACCGGCACCGGCGTCGGCCTCGGCCTGGCGGTCGCCAGGGGCTTCATGGACGCTCTCGGCGGTGAGCTCACTATCGACGACACGCCAGGCGGGGGTACCACCATGACGTTCCGCTTCAAGGCGATGCCATGAGCCGGGTACTCGTCGTCGAGGACGAAGTGCCGATGAGCCGGACGCTCAACATCGGGCTGCGAGCGCGTGGCTACGACGTCGACATCGCCAGTAGCGGCGAGGAGGCGCTCGACCTGGCCCGCCGGCAACGCCCCGACGTGGTGATCCTCGACCTCGGCCTGCCCGGCATCAGCGGCCTGGAGGTGGCTCGAGGATTGCGCAGCTGGTCGACAATCCCGATCATCGTGCTCTCCGCCAGGGGAGCCGAAGTGGTCAAGGTGGCAGCGCTCGACGCCGGCGCCGACGACTACGTCACCAAACCGTTCGGTATGGACGAGCTGTTGGCGCGGATCCGAGCTGCACTCCGACGCAGCGATACCACCGAAGCGGCCAGTGTCACCACCGCCGACTTCACCATCGACCTGGCGGCCCAACGAGTGACCAACGACCAGGGCGTCATCCGGCTCAGCCCGACCCAGTGGCACCTGGTAGAAATCCTGGCTCGCCACCAGGGGCACCTGGTCACCCAGCAACACCTCCTGGCCGAGGTCTGGGGCCCGGGGCACGAGAACGCAGCCCACTACCTGCGGGTCTTCGTGGCCCAGATCCGCCAGAAGCTCGAGCCCGACCCCGCCCACCCCCGCTACTTCCACACCGAACCCGGCCGCGGCTACCGCTTCGAGAACAACTCAACCGATCCGCTCCAGCCATGACCCGGGCCGTGCCGTGACTGCAGCCATGAGGAGCCAAGGTCATGGCCATCACCATTTACGGGATCTGCGCCCTCAGCTTCATGATGACGATGTACGCACTCGAGCGCCGTCACCGCGGCTATGTCGCCGCCTTCGCGGTCGGGTGTTTGTTGTCCAGCGCCTACGGATTCCTGAGCGGCGCCTGGCCATTTGGCGTCGTCGAGGCGGTGTGGGCTGTGATTGCCGCTCGTCGTTACCGAGCCCCCTAAGGCGTCGCCAATGATGACCGCCGGTTCTCGGTGGCCGTTGCCCGAGCAAGGACGGTTCGTTGTCGCTTATGTCGCCGCGGCCAGCATCCCCCTCACCTTGGCGCTGGTCTTCGTGCCCTTTCGGGCGACCACCCCGAATGCCACCATCGCCCTCGCGTTGGCTCTTTCGGTGAGCCTGCTGGCGGCGGTCGGTACCCGAGCCTCCGCCGCCGTGGCGGCCATCTCCGCTGGCATCGGCTTCGACCTTTTCCACACCCGCCCGTACGGGTCGCTGACGATCAGCCGGTCCCAAGACGTCGAGACGACGGTCCTCCTCTTGGCGGTCGGGCTGGTCGTCGGCCAACTCGCCACCCGCAACCGGCGGCACCGCCACGACGCCGCGGCGACCAGCTACGACCTCGGCCGGGTCCACGCGGTCGCGGAAATGGTGGCCGGCGGCGAGCCGGCCGAGCAGGTCGTAATCGCGGTGGCCAACGAACTGACCGACCTCCTCGATCTCCGCGAGTGTCGATTCAGTCGCAACTTCGCGGAGACGCCGGGACCGTTCATCGAGCGGCACGGGGACGTGTCGTGGGGGGCCTTGCGCTGGGGCCACCGGACCATGGGGCTGCCCACCAAGGAGGTCAGCCTTATGGTGGAAAATCAGGGGCGGCCCCTCGGACGATACGTCCTGCTGGGCGAACCCGGAACCGGCGTCACCAGCGACGAACTGCTCACCGCCGTCGCCCTCGCCGACCAGACCGGCGCTGCGCTGGCCGCTCAAAGAGCCTGAGGATTTGGCCCTTGCCTAGGCGGGGCCTGACCCTAGGCGGGGCCCTGGCCGACGTCGCATGTTCCTGTCAGCGGGGAACGCTCGGCACCGCCGGTGGTGGGACTTCAAGCCCGAGTCGGTGTCGACACTGCCGGGCGGCCCGACCTTGCCAAGGAGCGCATCCACACGGCGACGTCAAACAAATGAAGTGTCGAAGCTTTCGGGGTGAGCCCTCGCGGGCGGAGCGCCTCAATGGCCACGACGAACCCCAGTGGCAAGCGCGACCGCTATAGTTCGGGCTTGGTCGTCCCACGTCAGGAGAGCGAAGCAATGGTAATGTTCGAATACACGACCGTGTTCTTCGGCCAAGAGTCCGCTGCCCTCGAGGAGCTAAACGCCCTGGCTGGAGAGGGATGGCGGCTTACGCATGTCGTGCCACCAACCCCTGACGTCAATGCCCCGTATCTTGTCCTCGAGCGCCCGGTGACATCCGAGGCGACATAAGGCGGACAAATGCGACCATCCCCTTGGCGGCCAGGACGCTCCATTCGATTTGTCAAACCGTGAGGGTTGTTGTGACCGGTGTCCGGAACTGGCGGCGCTAGAACGCGTCATCACGCGTTCTAGCGGCGTCAGTTCCGCCCGGGCGTCGGTTCCGTTGTTACTCGTGACCAGCGAACGCCGAGCATAGGTCGTTCAGGACAAAGTGGGCCGGGTCGTCGCCACGTAGTTGCCCCGGACGATTCCAATCACGTCGGTAACCTTGCGGGTGAATACCTCGGTGATCCCTTCGTCGAGCTGGGAGACCCCACCATGGGTCGTAGTAAGTGTCATCTGCTCGTTGCGCAACGTGTAGTCGGCGTACTTGTGCATACCTTCGTGGATGACCGTGCCCGCATTTCCTTTGTCGCGGTGCACCCAAATGTGATGCTTCGGCAGATTGACGTCCACGACGGCGTTGCATCTGTTCCTGGCGATCGTGCCACGCGGTTGCAGTCCAGTGTCGTCCATTGGCGGTCGAACGCCAACTGAAAGTCGGCGTCGTCCACCACCGACACCTGACCTTCAACCTTCCGACCCGCTCGCACAGCGTCGGCAACGAACTTCTGGAGGTGCAGCTGGATGAGCCGATCGGCTTCAGGCCCTTCTTTGTGGGCGGAGCCAGGGCCGTCTTCCGCGAGTCCGGGTCCGGAAGGCTTGTTGTAAACACCCAACGCGGGAAGCAGACCGAGGTAGGTGTCGCGGCTCAGTTTGGCCTTGGCCTGTCCCAGCATGACGCTGTCCAGCCCCGACGCCCTCCCCGGCACCGACCAGAGAACCAAGGCTCTCTCGGGTTCGTATGCCCGACACCAACATAGCGGGACTTCGACCCCCTGGTGTCGCCGGCTGGATTCGCCTCCCGGAAATGGTCCAGGCGGCGGGCATTATCGCGACTGCATCCCCGGCCTTGAGCGTTGAGCTGCGACGGGTGTTGGAATCGACGGGAGGCAGAATGGTGTCACAGGGCCGCGCCGGTGCCCTGCCTCCATGTCTACGATGGTGGCACCAAGGCGCAGGTGTTAGAGGTGGTCCCGCACTCATCATCAATGCCGGCAGCGGTCGTTGCGATCTGTGCGGAGGAGTTGGGCGGGTGACACGGCTGGGACCCATCGGCGAGGTCCAGGGCGGCGGCGCGGGAGAGGTATGACAGGCGTGCCAAGGCGCCATGTCGTCCATCGACAACGGCCATGCAACGGCATTCATCGGCCAGCTCGTCTGACCATCTGTCGGGCCACGCAAGCGACATCCCTGTGGTCATGGTGCCAGTATCGCAATCCGCGCCCCAGACGCCAGGTACCGTCAGAGTGGGTCTTGGCTGGCGCTGAATACCACCGCGTAGGAGCCCGACCCCATGACGGCGTCCGCCGGTACTTGATGCCCGGCGATATCGAGGGCCGCTACGGCACCGTCGCCGGGGTCGAAGCTGACGTCATCGATCGTGCCCTGCTCGTTTCCCGTCTCACTCAACGCTCGTCTGCCGAGCAGGTCCAACTTGCCGGCCGCGGCCGCCTCTTCCCGGCTGTCGGTCGGTGGTCGCAGTGCCGCATCGTCGTTGACCATGATGGCGTCGGCGCCGAAGCCGGTCAGCGCCGGCCAATCAACGAACTTGGCCTTCTTGCCCTTGCCGATGATCACCGCCGCCACGTGGCGACAGTCCGCCGTGAGGAGCAGGTGCGACAGGGTCCCCAGTTGGTTGGCGGTTGCCCTACTGATGACCTTCCGGCCGACGGCCTGGCGATACGAGGTGCTCACGGCAGGCCCAGGCGTGCCCGGAAGGCGTCGACGGCGGCTGCCAGACCGACCAGATCTTCGACGACGAAGGCCTCCGTCTCGTTGGGCACCACCAGAGCGGATCCCGACACCGACAGTTGCACCGGCAAGGGGATGTAACCCATGCCGCCGTTGGACTTCTCGATGTGGTAGCCGACCACCTCACCGGTGCTCCCAACGACGAGGATCAGGTCCCTGACCGTGCCGAGGCTCGTTCCGGCCTCGGTCAAGACGTCGTTGCCGATCACGTTGCGGCCGGTGTCGGGATGGGCCACCTCGCCGGGGGCGGCATCGGGCATCACCAAGCAGTCCTGGTCGACGACCATGACGGCGTCGCGACCGATGGCATGGATGGATCCGGCGGGAAGCACCTCACGGCACCGGCCCGCCAGGAAGCCTCGCTTGTTCAGTGTCAGCCCCACCAGGCGACCCTCGTTCGGGTCGTAGATCACATCCCGGACCTCGGCCAGATCCTCGCCCGTGCGGATAGTGACGACGGGCAGGCCGTTGATCGCAGAGGCGGCCATCAGCAGGCTCATCGCCGGGGTCTTCGTACGGCGATCACGCCACCGCTGCGACTTCGCCGCCGGATGACGACAAACGCCACGAGGGCAACGATGATCACGAGCAACGCCACGATGAGCCAGACCAGCACGGAGATGCTCTACCCAACGGTCCGGCCGGTGTACCGCCCCTCGCCTGAGCTGATTACGAGGGGGCGAGCTGGACGTGTGGGTTGGTTGTGCCGCCACGACGCATCGGACCGGTTCCCCCAAGGAAGGAAGGGGGGACGGAGAGGCTGACCTGCCAAGGGCTAGGGCTTCCCACCGCGGGCGAGCTGCCGATATCGGACACCCCCAACTGGTTTCCTTGAGCATTCCCTGAAGAGGACGCTCCGAAGACGTACAACACGATGACGTCGCCGTAGCGGTTGTACTCATTGGGAACGAAACCACCATTTGTATACGAGCCCTCGGCCGTTACGGTCGAGCCCTTCAACTCGCACAAGGTTGGAAGAAGAATCGAAGATGACGGCCCGTTGTTACCCGCAGCCTGCATTTGGCTGTCGGATTCCACCGAGATCGGCAACGTCTTGCCGACCGAAGTGCCTGCTGACGGGAGTGTTGTTGTCGGTGCTGTCGTCGGGGGCAGGGACGGTGCTGTCGTCGAGGGGACAAACGGTGCCGTCGTGACCGGGGTGGTAGCGGTGGGGGTGCTCGTTACAACTCGGAGAGAGGACCGATGGCCGGAGCCGACCATGACAGCGGCCCCTGTTGCCAGGCCAATCACAAGGATCACCCCGGTAGCGATCGGCCGGGTCCGTCGTCGATTCACGGCCGTCCGACGGAGAGAATTCGCCGACGGCAGCGGCACACGCGACAGATCCCCGACTAGACGACGGACCTGGTCATCGAATTCGTCGACCATCAGTGCCCTTCCTGTGAAAGTTGGCCCGCCAGGGCGAGCCGGCCCCGGGCGAGACGCGTCTTGACGGTGCTCTCTGGAACACCCGTCTCCGCCGCGATCTCTAGGATCGGCATCCCGGCGATGTAGTGCAACACGAGGGCCTGCCGTTGCGGCCAGGGCAGCCTTCGAAGACCGGCGACCAGGGCGACACTGTCGGGACTCGGTTCGACTCCGTCGCGACTTGGCCCATTTCGGGTCCAAGCCCGCACGGCCGATCGGGCCTTGTGCCAGCGATTGGTGGCCAGCCGCATGGCGACCGTGCGCACCCACGCCTCGGGATTGTCGTAGGCGTTGATGCGCGTCCACCGCTGCCACGCCCTTATGTAGGCGTCCTGCAAGCAATCCTGTGCGTCGCCGAGGTCGCCGCACGCGCTGTAGACCTGTGCCAACAGCTTTCGCTTCGTGCCCTCGTAGAACTCGTCGAAGCCTGGCTCGCCGACCCTCACTGCCTCCACCCATCCAACACCAAGGGCTTCCACTGCCGATGCACACCGGCGAACGACCCCGGAGGATTCACCTTCCGCCGAAGAAGTCGAATCGAAGGCGCACCGGCTCCACTCGGTCGAGCGCCGGCCATTCCTCGAGCTGCGGTGGAGACGAGGGGAGTCGAACCCCCGACGCCCTGCGTGCAAAATCGGCTGAGGCGGGTTCGCCTGGGTTCAAGGCATCCAAAGCCGTTGCCCGGGAGCAGGCTCGTATTGGGCTGAACTGGACGGAACGACCTCGCACGCGGAGTGATCGCGGTCACCCTGATCCAGTACCGACCTTGTCGGCATTGGCCGACGCGATCGATCGCGGCAGCAGGTCGGTGCATGTATTATGCATGCATGCCGAACGTGCAAGTGCGGGATGTGCCAGATGAGGTCCACGAGGGCCTGGTCCGCAGGGCAGAGCAGGCGGGCCAGTCGCTGCAGCAGTTCCTTGCGGCTCAGCTCGCGATCATCGCAGCGACGCCGACGATCGACGAGATGCTGGAGCGGATCGAGCACCGTCGGAAGGGTCAGCTGCCGGCAAAGAGCGCGATCGAAGCGATCGAAGAGGAACGTGCTCGTCGTTGACGCCTCTGTCCTCGCGCCCGTCATCGCCGACGCGGGCAGCGATGGACACCGGTTCAGAGAACGACTCCGCGATGAGACCGTGGCCGGACCGGACCTCCTACGGATCGAGGTCACCTCAGTCCTCCGGCGGCACGCCAACACTGGGCAACTGACGCCAGCCCAAGCAGCCGCCGCCATCAGCGACCTGCTCGACTTCCCGATCAGGGTGTTTCCGACAGCTCATCTTCTCCGCCGGGTCTGGGAGCTTCGGCAGAACATGACCGCATACGACGGCTGCTATATCGCACTCGCCGAGGCGGTGGACAGCCCGTTGGTAACCGCGGATCGCCGGCTTGCCAACTCGCCTGGATTGCGCTGCGAGGTCGAGGTCCTTTGATCCTCGAGCCGGCGTTCCGGGACACTGACGGGTTATGTCTTGGACCTAGTCGTTCGGGGATGTTCGGCCACTTGTAGGCGGAAGGCAAGACCCGCGCGATGTGACGACGCGTGTTGCGTTGGCGGTCCTTCTGGCACCCGGGCCTGGGGCGGCGCTCAGAGCCCTAGGTGGAGCCGGAGAGCGTCGTCGAGGGCAGCCATCAGGGCTATGGGAACAACGCCGATTTTGGCACCCACACGCTGGACTGCGACGGCTCGAATCTGTTCGGCTTGGGCCTTTGAGTCCTGCTGGAGCCCGGTGTCGACCGCCCGGAGAAAGACCTGAAACGAGTGGACCCGTCCGATGCTCGATGTCACGGGCACGATTGTGACGACTCCACGTCCGAGACGTTCGGCCGTGGAGTTGGCGCCATCGTTGCTGACGAGCACTGCGGGTCGACGCTTGTTCGCTTCGGCGCCTTTGACCGGCTCCAAGTCCACGACGCGGATCTCACCGCGTCGCATCGGTCGCCAAACCATCAGCCACGGTCACGTCCCACGCTGCGGCTTCGCCGGTCTGCTCCCACTCTGCGAAGGCATCTTCGTACTCCGCTCCGAGCTCGGAAGCACGCAGCATCCGCACGGCCTTATGCAAGACGGCAGACCTTGAGGTGAATCCTTGTGAGCAGGCGTAGGCGTCGAGAAACTCGATGTCTTCGTCAGGAAGGCTGACACTCAGCTTCATACTTTAATGCTACCACCGGTAGCACCATTGTGCTACCTACTCTGGGGGGTCCCGAAGTGCCGGCGCGAGGCGGGCAACAACAGCAAGCGTGATGGTGTCCCGGGACCAGCGATAGGTGACGATGGGCGGTCGGGTTCCCGGGGCAGGCTCAGCCGGTGTTCGGGGCTAGGGAAGCAGTTCGAAGAAGGCGACATGAGCAGGTCGCACGACTGTGAAGTGCCGGTGGTCCAATGTGGCGATCTGGGTGATGCCGAGTCTTTCGGCCGCGGCCACCACGGACGAATCGACCGTGCCTAATCCAAGGTCGCGG
>JBOGGN010000364.1:0-7605 GCA_050744165.1 Acidimicrobiales bacterium
ACCCAATCCTTCGCCACGTAGGAGGCGTTGAAGCCTGAGGTGGCGCCCAGGCGGTCGTCTTGCCCGATGAGAAGGGCTGGGGGGTCGGTGGGGGCTCGGCGTGGCTTTGGGGGTTCGCCGCCGACACCGCAATCACCCCTGTCCGCCATGCTGCACGACGCCCTCGCAGCCCCGCTGTCCGAGGCCAGGAACTGGCGGGCCGAGAACGTGATCCGTCCCGCCTTCGTCAACCGCGAAGTGTGTGGCGGCAGCCGGACTGGTACAGCGCCAAAACCCGGCAGATCCTCATGACCCTGTTCCGGTGCCGAGGCAAGCACGTCTGAGCCGCGCAGTTTCTTCCCTTTGTCCCCACAGGTGTCGCGAACAGGGGCTCTCACGAATACGACTTCGACGACCTCCATCATTGGACTGGCGCGAGGCCGACTATGCGACCGACCGACGAGAGGGACCGGGATTGATTGAGAAGACGCCCTTTTGGAGATAACGGTTACATGCTCACCATCTTGTTGATCGTGTTACTCGTTGTCCTTCTCGTTGGTGGAATTGGCGGTCCTCGCTACTACCGGGGTCGAGCCGGGCGGGGGCGCACTGTGGTCCGGGAGTACGACGAGTTCTAGTCCCGTTTGAGGCCGTCGCAGTACGGCCTTCCGCTTGGCTGGTTCGGGGTTAGTCCTGCTAGCGCAGGACTAACCCCGCAGTCGTTTACGGGACGAGACCAGAAGCTCTACTGGATCGGAACGGCAGGGCCTGTCCGCCATCCCCAGTGGGCTTTAGTGGAAGGGCTCGCTAGCCGGACTGAGGGGCTACGCACAAGCCTGCGATGTTCGTCAGGGATCGACGGCAACGGCCACCACAGCGGGACTGGACCCAGGGGTTTGGTCTCGAGTCGGCGGAGGACCATCTTCACGGTGGGGACGACAGAGCCCAGTTCATGCCCACGTGGCGGCCACGTTGGTACCAGGCGATTCGACGATAGCGTCAGCTTGGCGGGGGCCGGCTCTTCGTATTGCGGTAAAGTAAGCGGCCAAGGCTGGCAAACCGTCTTCGCCGACGCCACTACCGGACCACCGGTGCCTTAGGATCCGAGCCACGGCCCAACGGAGCCGGCGGAGGGCAGGATTCATGATGCATGCACCATCTCGGCTGATCGCAGCCGTTGTGACAGCTGCAATGTTGGTCGTGGCCGAGCTTGCGGTCGGGTTGACCGGCGCTGCCGCGCAGTCGCCGGCAACGAGTTCCGGCTACGGCGTGCGGGTCGATGTCACGCTGCTCGGCGCTCCGCCGATCACCGTGGGGCCGCTGGCGAGGGCCGACTCGGCCGGGCCGACCTCGGCGACGGTTCTCTCAGCGACGGTCCCCGGCGTGCTCACCACCGGGGCGTTGTCCACCAGCGCCTCCGCCAGCGGTGGCAATGACATGGCGAGCGCGTCGGTAGCCGGCGTCAGCCTGCCGCTCCTGTCGGCTTTGGGCGGCGTGGCCGCGGACAATGTGCAAGCAACGTGTTCCAGCTCTGCGTCGGGTGAAAAGGGGTCCACGACGCTGACCAACGCAACGCTCGGCTCGCTCGGGGCCCTGGCCGTGAATCCGGCAAACAACACCGTGATCAAAATCAACATCAACGGGCAGGAGGTAGCGACGCTCACCCTCAATGAGCAGGTTCTCAACGGTGACGGCAGCCTGACGGTCAACGCCTTCCACCTGCACCTGGACGGCGGCGTCGCCGGCTCGCTGGGCACCGGCGACGTGATCTTGGGCTCGGTCACCTGCGGCGCTGGGTTGGCCCCTTCCCCGCCGTCACTGTCGGAGTCGTTTTCCCCCAACAGCATCGCCGTGAACGGCACGTCGACGCTGAGTTTCACGGTGACCAATCCCAATGCCAGCACCACGCTGACCGGCGTGGGGTTCACCGACACCCTGCCCACCGGGCTGGTGGTGTCGACCCCCAACGCTCAGACCGGTTCCTGTGGCGGCGGGACGATCAGCGACACCGCCGGCGGCACGTCGATCAGCCTGACCGGCGCATCGTTGGCCGCCGCCGCCACCTGCACCTTCTCGGTGAGGTGACCGCGACGACACCGGGCGTCTATACCAACATCACCACGGCGCCCACCTCCAACGAAGGAGGCAACGGGACCGCTGCCAGCGCCTCGCTCACCGTGCCGTCGCCGCCGGTGATCGCCAAGTCCTTCGGGACGCCCACCATCCCGGTGGGCGGCTCGACCAGCCTGTCGTTCATGATCACCAACCCCAACTCGGCGACAGCCCTGACTGAGGTGGCGTTCACCGACACCTTGCCGGCCGGCCTGGTCGTGTCGACATCGAACGGTCTGTCCGGCACGTGTGGAGGCGGGACTATCACCGCGACACCTGGAACGGGCACGGTCAGCCTGAGCGGCGCCGGCCTGGCCGGCGCCGCGAGCTGCATGTTCTCGGTCAACGTGACGGGCACCGGGGCGGGGGTCGAGAACAACAACGTGACGGTCACCTCGGCCAACGCGGGGACCGGCAACACGGCCTCGGCCACGGTGACGGTCCTGGCGCCGCCGACGATCGCCAAGTCGTTCGGGGTGCCGTCGATCCCCTTCGGGCAGAACACCACCCTGACGTTCAACCTGGCCAACCCCAACGCCACCGGCCAGTTGACCGGCGTCGGCTTCACCGACATACTCCCCGCCGGTTTGGTGGTGGCGTCGCCGAACGGGCTGTCCGGCTCTTGTGGTGGCGGGACGATCACCGCCGCCGCGGGCTCAGGTGTGGTCAAGTTGGCCGGCGCCACGTTGTCCGCCTCCACCGCTTGCATGTTCCAGGTGGCGATGACCGCGGTCGGCCTCGGCTCCCAGTCGAACACCACCTCGGCGGTGACCTCGGACGACGGCGGCACCGGCCTGACGGCCACCGCCATGATCACCGTCACCCGAGCGCCGACCACGACGACGGTGATGGCCTTGCCGTCTAACCCCGGCTTCGGCCAGGCGGTGACCTTCACCGCCACCGTCGTCCCGTCGGGAGCCAACAACAGTGGCGTCAACCCGACCGGCACGGTGAGTTTCTTCCTCAACGGCTCGACGACGCCAGCCGCCATCGTGAACCTGAACGCCGCCGGTCAGGCCATGTTTACGACCTCCGCCCTGGCCGCGGGGGCCAACACGGTGACCGCCTCCTACAGCGGCGACACCACCTTCGGACCGTCGTCGTCGACCACCGCGGCCACCGCCACGGTGTCCTGCACCACCACAATCACCGGTTCCAACGGAGCGCTGATCCCCGGGCCGGGATCGACGTGCGTAATCGGGGGGACGGTCAGCGGGTCCATCACGGTGCCCGCCGGCTCCTCTCTGGACCTGGAGGGGGTCACTGTGGTCGGCTCGGTGAATGTGTCCGGCGGGGGCGCCATCCGCATCTGCGGGTCGACGATCGGCGGCTCGGTCACGGTGACCGGCGACACCAGCTTCGTGGTCATCGGTGACGCCGCCGACGGCTGCGCCGCCAACACCATCGGCGGCAGCCTCACGCTGCTCAGCAACCACCACGGGGTCCAGGTCATCGGCAACACGGTCAAGGGAGCCGTTACCGCCTCGGGCAACAGCGGCGCCGGCCCCTTCCCTGACGACACCGCCGCCCACATCAGCGGCAACCATCCCTAACGGCAATCCACCCCTAACAGCCGAGGTCGGCTACCGGTACGCCCGCGCCTGCAGCTCATACAGCTCGGCGTAGCCACCGCCGGCTGCCAGGAGCGACGCGTGTGAGCCAACCTCGGCCACCCGTCCCTCCGCCAGCACCACGATCAGATCCGCCATCCGCACCGTCGAGAACCGGTGCGACACCAGGACCGTGATCGCTCCCGACCGGGCGGCGCTGTCGGCTGCGGCGGCCGCGTACCGGGCGAAGAGGGCGTGTTCGGTCGCCGCATCCAGGCTTGCGGTGGGCTCGTCGAGCACCAGCAGCAGCGGAAACTCGCGCATCATCGCCCGCCCGAGGGCCAGCTTCTGCCATTGCCCGGTTGACGGTTCGACGCCACCGTCGAAGCTGCGGCCCAGTTGGCTGGCCAGCCCGTCGGGGAGGGTGGCGCTGACATCGCCGGCGTGGGCCCGTTCCAACGCGGCGTCGATGGCCCCGGCGTCGCCGAGGAGAGCCAGATCGCCGATTCCGACCGTCTCCCCGGCGACCAGCTCCGGCCGGGCGAAGTCCTGGAAGCAGCCCGACAGCCGGTCCCGCCACGCGGCGACCGGGAAGCTCCGCAGGTCGACACCGTCCACGGTCACCCGCCCCGAGGTCGGGTCGTAGAACCGGCAGAGCAGCTTCACCAGCGTCGTTTTCCCCGCTCCGTTGTCGCCCACGATGGCGAGCGTCGAGCCGGAGGGTACGAACAGTTCGACGTCGCGCAGCACCTCGCCTGGGGTGCCGGGATAGCGGAACGACACCGCTTCGAAGCGGATTCCCTCCTCCAGACGAGGCGGCACCACCAGAGGATCCGCAGGCGTGGACCGGGTGGCGGCGTCGGCCGCCAGGTCCTCAAGCCAGCCCAGCCGCTCCCCCAGCTTCAGGTTGTCGAGCAACCAGGACACGCTGTTGGCGACGCTGACCACCCCGGCGTTGACCCCGCCGGCCAAGGTCAACGCCAGCACCACATCACCGGGGCTGGCGTGGCCGGCCGCTGCTTGGCGGGCCACCAGCAGCATGGCGGCCACGAATCCCAGCCCGAAGCACAACCACCCGAGGCCGCCGAGCAGCCCCGCCCGGAGGGACTCGCGGTCCGCCAGGTCGTGGATGACCGCCCGGGCGGCGTCGCTGCGGGCCAGCAGGTCGTCACCGGTGTCGTAGACCCGCATCTCCTTGCCCGCCTCGGCGCTGGCCCCAATTTGGAACAGGCGCAGCACCAACCGCCGCTGCGGGGCGATCTGGTTCTCGTTCTGGTGACGGTGGCGGGCCACGCTCAGGTTCGCCAGTACCGACGGGATGCCCGTGAGTGGCAGCAGGAGCAGCAGCGGTTGGATTCCGGCCAGCAGAATGACGGTCAGCAGCAGGCGAATCACCACCGACAGGCTGTTGATCAGATTGTTCTGCACGTCGGCCAGCTGCTGATGGTTGTGCTGCAGGATGAACAGTTCGTCGAGATAGTCAGGCCGCTCGTAGTGCTCGATATGGTGGATACTGGCCGCCATTTCCGCCATTTTCGTGTCGAAATACAAGGTGGTCCGCTCACGCACGGTCATCCTCAGGGAGAGGGATACCCAATACGCCACCAGAAGGGCAGCCGACACCGTCACCAGCAGCAGCAGCGCCGCCTCCGTCCCTCGCCGGTCGTGGTGTAAGACAGCGTCGGTCAGCACTTTGAACACGACCGGAACGAACACGCCTAAAAGAATGGTGGCGCAGGTCACCGCCGACGCCACCACCGAACCTGCCCGGTCGGCGCCATAGGCATAACGGGCCACGATCCGGGCGGCCCGAAGCTTCTCACGCATCGCTGAACCGTTGCGCTTGCAAGGCGAACATGGCGGCATAGCGGCCGCCGTGGGCGACCAGTTCGTTGTGGGTTCCCGATTCAGTGATCCGCCCGTCGCCGAGCACCACAATGTGGTCTGCTCGTCGCACCGTCGAGAAGCGGTGGGAAATGACGATCGTGGTGCTCCCCCGGGTGGCGTCGAGGAAGCCGTCGATGAACGCCGCTTCCGACCGGGCGTCGAGATGGGCCGTCGGTTCGTCGAGGATCAGTAGGCCGCCGCCCGCCACGCCGGCGGCGAACAATGCCCGGGCCAGCGCCACCCGCTGCCACTCCCCTCCCGAGAGGTCCACCCCGCCCTTCAGTTCCCGGCTGAGCACGGTGGCCCAACCGGCGGGCAGACCGTCGATCAACGACGCCGCTCCCGCCAATCGAGCCGCCCGCTGGTGAGCCTCGCCGAACGGTGCCGCGAACCCTACATTTTCCGCCGCTGTCAACGGGTAACGGACGAAATCCTGGAACACCGCCGCCACCCGGCGCTGCCAAGCGGCGGTGTCCAGTTGGGCCAGATCACAACCGTCGACCAGAATCCGGCCGGCGTCGGGGTCATACAGGCGGGCCAGCAGCTTCACCAGGGTCGTCTTGCCAGCCCCGTTGTCGCCGACGATCGCGAGGCTGCGGCCCGCGGGGATGACCAGGTCGAGGTCCCGCAGCACCGCCGCCGGCCGCCCCGGATAGGCGAAGGACACACCTTCGAGCCGAATGTCCACGACCGGCGCTTCCGCAGGGACCGCCCCTTTTCCCCCTGGTAGCAGCCGGGGATCGGTGTCGACGGCGTGCTCGAGCTTCTGGGTGGCGGCTATCACCGCCGCCCCCTCGCTGATGGCAATCTCGTCGCCGCCCGAGTACGCCGACGACACGCTGCTCACCAAGGCCTGCACGTAGACGAGGAGGGCGCCGACCCAGATGTGGCCCGCCAACGCGGCGCTGCCCAGCAACCAGGCCGACCACAGCGCCACCGCCATCACCGGCGCCGAGGCAACCACCAGCTGGCGCCAGTGACCCCGCCGCTGGCGCCACACCTCGCCCATCGTCGAGAGCCACGCCGCCCGGAAGCGCGCCACGACCCAGCCGGCGAGGCCGAAGACGCGGGTCTCCTTGGCCGCCCCGGGGTCGAGGGCCAGGCCCCGCAGGTACGTGGCCCGGCGCAGGCCCGAGATGTTGAATGCCCGGAACGCCACCAGCTTGGCGTGCACCGCCCGGCTGCGCTGCCTGAGGAACGCCTCGCTCAAGAGCAGGAGCGCCGCCAGCCACCAATGGAAGGCGCCCACGACGGCCAACGCGGCCAGCGCCGACAGCACTGTGCCGGCGTCGATGAGGACGTTGCGCACGGCCGCGTTGGGACCCCCGGGGGTCAAAATCGTGGCCGCGTGCACCAGGTCCAGCAGGTCCGGGTCCTCCAGGTGGGCAATGGTGCGAGGGTGCAGGCAGGCAGCCAGTGCCCTTCGGTAGGTCCGGGCCTGCACCCGCCGGGCGAGGGCGTCGACCACGGCCTCCTCTACCGGGGCGATGGTCTGCCAGGCCGCCAGCAGGGCGCCCGCGACGACGACAATCGACACCAGGTGGCCCCCGGCGGGCGAGTGCAGGCCGCCGCGCACGGCGGCGGGAACGGCGGCCACCGCCGCCCCCGTGGCGATGACGAAGGCGGTGGGCAACAAGGCGCCCACCACCACACAGCCAGCCGCCACCGCGGTGAGGGTTCGGCTCGCCGGGGCCAACTCGCGGAGCAAGAGCGCCCTGTCCCTCGCCACGCCTTCGAATGCTAGGACCGCCACTATCGCCAAGGCGCAGATATACCGGGTGCCCACGATGGGGCCACCGCCGCTGGCGTCGTTTCGGCTCGACCGATCTGGGCGCCTTGTGCCAATCTGTCGCCACTCTTACGTGGGGCCGTCAGGAGGAGCGGTTGTGAACAGCGGTGACACAGCCTGGGTGCTCGTCTCGGCGGGGCTGGTGTTGTTCATGACGCCGGGCCTCGCCTTGTTCTACGGCGGCATGGTCCGGGCCAAGAACGTGCTCGGGATGCTGATGCAGAACTTCTTCTGTATGGGCCTCGTCTCGGTGCTGTGGGTGCTGATCGGCTTCACGCTGGCCTTCGG
>JBOGGN010000365.1:0-7383 GCA_050744165.1 Acidimicrobiales bacterium
CGACGCGGCCATGGCGTACCAGCGTGACCAGGTGCCGCTGCTCGTGATCGCGGGCAAGGAGTACGGCTCGGGCTCCTCTCGGGACTGGGCCGCCAAGGGTACCCAGCTGCTCGGGGTGCGGGCGGTGCTGGCCGAGAGCTTCGAGCGCATCCACCGGTCCAATCTGGTCGGGATGGGGGTGCTGCCCCTCCAGTTCAAGGGGGACACGGCGGCAACGCTCGGCCTGACCGGCGAGGAGGTCTATGACATCGTCGGGCTGGCCGGCCTCCGCGAGGACGACCAGCTGCCCGACGAGCTGGTGGTGAGCGCCGACGGAAGGCAGTTTCGGGTGCGGTTGCGGATCGATACGCCGAAGGAAGAGGCGTACTTCCGGCACGGGGGGATTCTGCCCTACGTGCTGCGGCAGCTCGCTCGGTAATCCGCCTACGTACTGCAGGCCCCTGGCCCGGCCGCCGGTAGGCCGCTGGCCCGGTAGCGTGGGCGAGCGTTGGGCACCGCCGCAGCCTTCTTCGACCTTGACCGCACCCTCCTGGTAGGCGCCAGCGGGCCGGTCCTCACCGAGGCCCTGCAACGGGCCGGCACCGTGTCGCGGGTGCCGATCCCCGGCCAGAACCTCATCTACGAGGTCTACAACCGCTTCGGCGAGTCGCTTACCGGCATGGCCCTGGCCCGGGCGGCGGTTGGCGCTATGCGGGGCCGGCGCCGGGAAGCGGTGCACGCAGCGGCCGAGTCGGCCACCGACGCCCTGATGGAGAAGGTGGCGCCGTACGCGCACGCACTAATAGAGGAGCACCACGATGCCGGCCGTCCCGTCGTGCTGGCCACCACCACGCCCGCCGACCTGATCGCGCCGCTGGCCCGGCGCCTCGGCTTGGACGACGTCATCGCCACCCGCTACCAGGTCGCCCCCGACGGGAAGGGCCGGGAGCGTTACACCGGTCGCCTCGACGGCGCCTTCGTCTGGGCCGCCGGGAAGCTGACGGCGGTGCGCTGGTGGGCCTACGAGCATGGCATCGAGCTGTCCGACAGCTGGGCCTACTCGGACAGCGTCTACGACCTGCCCCTGCTGTCGTCGGTGGGCCACCCCTCGGCCGTGAACCCCGACCCTCGCCTGGCCGCCGTGGCCGCCCTGCGCCGCTGGCCCCAGCTCCACCTCGACGCCCCGCCCGGCGTCCCCAAGCTTCTGGGGCTGGAGCCCTTCGACGTGGTCAGGACGGTGGTCCGCCCCGAGTCGTTCCCCTACGCCCGCTTCGACTTTGCAGGCACCAGCCACATCCCCAAGCGGGGCCCGGCCATCGTGGTGGCCAACCACCGCAGCTACTTCGACGCCGTGGCCCTTGGGCTCGCCGTCATACGCTCCGGACGGGTGCCCCGGGCCCTGGCCAAGAAGGAGATCTTCGACGCCCCGGTGCTCGGCCAGGCGTTCCGGGCGCTCGGGCAAATTTGCGTCGACCGCAAGGTTGGCGGGGGAAACGCCCTGGGCCTAGCGGAGCACGCCCTCCGAGGGGGCGAGGTGGTCGTGGTCCTGCCGCAGGGCACGATCCCGAGAGGCGAGGCGTTTTACTCCCCGAAGCTCGAGGGCAAGTCCGGCGCCGCCCGCCTGGCCGCCGCCTCGGGTGCCCCGGTCATCCCGATGGGGATCTGGGGCACCGAGAAGGTCTGGCCCCGCTCATCCCGCCTGCCCAACATGACCAACCTGCTCCACCCGCCCACGGTCCGGGTCCGTGTGGGGCCGCCCGTGACCGGCCTCACCGGCGACTTCACCGCCGACACCGAGACCATGATGAGCGCCATTTCGGCCCTGCTGCCCGCCGAGTCGCGCACGGCCCGCAAGGCGAACGAGTCGAAGCTGCAGCAGGGCCGCCCACCTTCGTAATCCGAGGGTCCCCTGCAGGAGCTAGCTGACTCCGGGTCGCCCCAACCGGCCAGACCGCCCCACACGGGCAGCCCCATCCGGGCAGCCCCAACCGGCCAGACGGCCCCACGCGGAAGCAGTCTTGGGTCAATCTTTGGCTCCTAGCACCATTAGGTGCGGATTACGGTCGAAAGTGGCACCAAGAGCCACAGCTGTACACCAGTCTGTGCCCGCGGTGCCCAGTCTGTTCCCGAAGGCGGCCCGCACCGTGGGACGTGGGAGTTCCTAGGCCCCCCCGACCCATCCCGCAGTCTGCGCCTCGAGCCGTCTGACCCGGTTGAGCGGCACCACGTGCCAGAACTCCCCGGCGGTCGCCTCCCAGTCCCCAAGCAGCTTGGCCGCCCGAGGGGAGCCCGTCAGCTCGACGTGCTGCTCGAGGAGCCATCGCAGTTCCTGCTCATCGCTATCGTCCAGCCGCACCGGCTCGACCAGGGCGGGGTTGACCTGCCCCGTAGCCCGGTGGTCCGGGTCCCACAGGTAGGCGCTGCCGCCGGTCATCCCGGCGCCCACGTTGAAGCCGACGGGGCCCAGCACCACGATGGTGCCCCCGGTCATGTATTCGCAGCAGTGGTCGCCGGCGCCCTCGACGACGGCTGTGGCGCCGGAGTTGCGCACCCCGAAACGCTCGCCCACCGACCCCGCGATGAACACGCTGCCCCCGGTGGCGCCGTACAGGCAGGTGTTGCCGGCCAGCACCGGATCGCCGGCGTCGTCGTCGGGCGGCTGGATGACGATGCGGCCACCGCCCATGCCCTTGCCCACGTAGTCGTTGGCCTCCCCGGTCAGGTCCAGCCACACACCATCGGTCAGAAACGCCCCGAAGCTCTGCCCCGCCTCGCCCTGCAGGCGCACCCGGACGCTGCCGTGAGGCATGGCCGTGCCGAACTCCAACGCCAGTGCCCCACCGAGAGCGGCCCCGAAGGTGCGGTCCCGGTTGGTGATCCGGTACGACAGCTCCAGTTGCTCGCCGTCCCACACCGGCCGGTAGGCGTCGGCGAGCAGCTGGTCGCCGAGGGCCGAACGGGCCCGCTGAATGGCAACCCCGGCCACGAAGTGGCGGGGCTCGGCCGCAGAAGCCGGCGGTACCAGAAGCGCCGACAGGTCCAGGCTGTCGGCCCGGGCGTCGCCCACCACCTTCTGGCGCAGGCACTCCACCCGCCCCACCGCCTCGTCCACCGAGCGCAGCCCGAGCGACGCCAGGCCCGCTCGGACCTCCGACGCCACAAACAGCATGTAAGAGGCCACGCCGGCCGCCGTGCCCGCGAACTTGGCCCGCAGGTGGGGCCGCTGGGTGGCGATGCCCGTGGTGCAGGTGTCCTTGTGGCAGGCCCGCAACATCACGCAGCCCTCGGCGATCATGGCCGCCGTCCCGAAGGAGAACTCGTCGGCGCCGAGCAGGGCCGCGATCAGGACGTCGCGTCCGGTGAACAGACCGCCGTCGATGCGCAGCTTGACCCGGCCCCGCAGACCGTTGTCGATGAGCGCCGCCTGGGTGTCGGCCAGCCCCAGCTCCCAGGGCATGCCGGCGTGCTTGATCGACGACAGCGGCGAGGCACCGGTGCCGCCGTTGGCCCCGCTGATGTGCACCACCTCGGCCAGCGCCTTTACGACCCCGGCGGCGATGGTGCCCACCCCGTCGCCCGCCACCAGCTTGACCGACACGTCGGCGAAGGCGTTGATCTGCTTCAGGTCGAAGATCAGCTGCGCCAAGTCCTCGATGGAGTAGATGTCGTGATGCGGCGGCGGCGAGATCAGCGTGACGCCGGGCTGGGTGTGCCGGAGCCGGGCGATCTCCTCGCTCACCTTGTGCCCCGGCAGCTGGCCGCCCTCGCCCGGCTTGGACCCCTGGGCCACCTTGATCTGCAGCTCGTCGGCGAAGGCCAGGTACTGCGGGGTCACACCGAAGCGCCCCGAGGCGATCTGCTTGATCTTGCTGTTCTTGTCCCCGGTCGGCTGGCCCCGGGTCAAGAACCGGTGCGGGCTCTCGCCGCCCTCGCCGCAGTTGGACCGGCCGCCGATCAGGTTCATGGCCTCGGCCAGGGTCTCGTGCGCCTCGGCGGACAGTGAGCCGTGGCTCATGGCGCCCGTCGAGAACCGCTGGGCGATCGACGTGGCCGGCTCGACCTCGTCTACGGGGACGGGGTCGCCGGCGGGGACCAACTCCAGCAGGTCGCGCACTTCGGTCGTCGGCCTGCTGTTGACGAGGTTGGAAAATGCCTCGTACAGCGTTTGTTTCCCCTCGCGGAGGGCTGCGTGCAACAGCTTGGCAGCGATGGGGCCACCCTCGCCGGACAGTCCATGGAGGCCCGACTGCGGATCGCGATCCTCGCCGGTGCGGAGGGCCGTGCCGTTCCCGTTCCCGTTGCCGCCGTTGCCGCCGTTGGAGTAGGTGAGGCTCTCGGCCTGGAGGGCGTCGATGACGCCCTTGTTGTGGGTGTGGTACTCGCCGCCGCGCTTCAGGTCCCGGTAGTAGCCGGGGTTGGCCAAGGCGGGCACCGCATCGGTCTCCCAGCCCGCCATGGCGTGGCAGGCCAGGGCGTCGGCGCCGAGCGCATCCCAACCGATGCCGCCGATGACCGATGGCACGCCCGAGAAGCAGTAGTCGACGATCTCGCGGCCGAGGCCGATGGCCTCGAAGATCTGGGCCCCCCGGTAGGAGTCGACGGTGGCGATGCCCATCTTGGACATGATCTTGAGCACCCCGTCCTCGGCGGCGGCCTGGAAACGTTCCTGGGACTCCGGCGCCGACAGGTCCGAGTCCTCGGAGGCGTCGGCTTCGGCCGCCACCGTCTCCAAGGCCAGCTGAGGGCAGATGGCGTCGGCGCCGCAACCGAGCAGGGTGGCCATGCCGTGGACGTCCTTGGCGTCGTCAGCCCGCACGATCAGGCTGACTTCGGTGCGCCGGCCCACCTCGATCAGATGGTGGTGGATGGCGCCGGTTGAGAGGAGCGACGGCACCGGGACCTTGGTGGCCGAGACGTCGGAGTTGTCGAGGAGCAGCAGCCCCGCCCCGCGGGTCACCGCCCGCTCGGCTTCGGCGCACAGGCGATCGACCGCCACCCGCAGACCGCCAGGGCCGTGCTCGGCGGGGAAGGTGGCGTCGAGGCGCGCCGCGGGGAATGGCGCCGTCTTGTCGTTGGTGAGGACGGCCACCGCCGCCGGGAACAGGAAAAAGGTGTCGAGCTCGACCAGGCGGGCCGCCTCCGCCGACTCTGACAGCAGGGGGTGGCGGGGCCCGAGCAGGGTACGCAGGCTCATGACCAGCCGCTCGCGTAGGTGGTCGATGGCGGGGTTGGTGACCTGGGCGAAGCGCTGGCGCAGGTAGTGGGGGAGGGGCCGGGGTCGCCCGGCAAGGGGCGGCAACGGCGTGTCGTCGCCCATGGAGAAGGTCGGCTCCTTGGCGTCGGTCGCCATCGGCTTGACCATCATCCGCAGCTCCTCGACCGAGTAACCATGGGTCACCTGGCGCAGGGCGAGGATGCCGGCGTCGGGGGCCTCCTGCACCGGTTCGCCGTTCCTGGCGTGGCGCAGGCCCTCGGCGGTCCAGTGCCCGTAGGGTGCGGCGGCGGCGATGCGGACCTTGCATTGGTGGTCCTTGAGCACGCCCCGGCTGGGATCGACGAACAGCATCTGGCCGGGCCCGAGTCGTCCCCGCCGCACGGTGCCGTGGCCGTGCACGTCGACGGCTCCCGCCTCGGAGCAGGCGGCGACGAGGCCGTCCTCGCAGATGGCGTAGCGCAGGGGGCGCAGCCCGTTGCGGTCCAAGGCGGCGCCGACGCCTACCCCGTCGGTGAAGATAATCCCGGCCGGTCCGTCCCACGGTTCCACCAGCGAGGCGTGGTACCGGTAGAAGGAGCGCACCTCGGGGTCGAGGTCCCGGGCCCCTTCCCAGGCCTCGGGAATGAGCATGGCGACGGCATGGCGGATGTCCCGCCCCCCGCGCACCAGCAGTTCCACGGCGCTGTCGAGCTGGCCACTGTCGGAGTCCTGTGAGTCGAGGACAGGGTGGAACAGCTCCTCCTCGCCGAGGCCCGCAGCGACGGTGCCGAGCACCGCCCGGGCCCGCATGCGGCCGACGTTGCCTGCGATGGCGTTGATCTCGCCGTTGTGGCACAGGGTCCGGAAAGGTTGCGCCCGCTCCCAGGTCGGCCCCGTGTTGGTCGAGAACCGCTGGTGGAAGACGGCGAAATGGCCGGTCACCTCAGGGTCCGCCAGGTCGAGGTAGAAGGCCGGGAGGGCGTTGGCGGCGACCAGGCCCTTATACACGATGGTGCGGAACGAGCAACTGGCGACGTACACCCCGGCCAGGTCCTCGCTGGTGGCGATCCGGCGCCGCAGGCGGAAAGCGGCCCGCTCCTGGCCCCGGTCGGTCGAGCTCGACAGGATCGCTTGCAGGAAGCGAGGGCGGCTGGCGCGGGCCCGCTCGCCCAGTTGACCCTCGTCGATGGGCGGCTCCCGCCAACTCTCGACGGTCAGACCCTCCTCCGCCGCCAGCGCCTCGATCTGGCGCCGGGGGTTGTCGGAGCGGCGAACGAAGAGGTTGGCGACTCCATTTCCAGCCCCGAAAATCGACCCCGGGATCGGGAACAACAGCCCCGAGCCGTCGCCGCTCTTGGCGTCGGCGGCCACCGCGCCACGGTGGGTGACGCAGGCCAGTCCGGAGAGTGCGGCCTCGATGATCTGCCGGGACGCCCGGCCGTGGGCGTCGGCGACGAAGCCAATCCCGCAGGCGTCACGCTCGACGGCGGGTCGCGGAGGGGTGGAGGTGCGAAGAGGCATCGGAAGGAGCTCCTGAAGATGGGGACTCGTGAAGACGGATCGCCCTGACCGGAGCTTCCCCGTTGAAGGGGAGGCCGCGCTGGCTCCCATTCCGGTCGTGGAACGTACGCGAATCTATCGCAACCCAACGCCGGATCATCGACCTGCTCGGAGGGGTAGGGTGCCGCCCAAGGAGGACTGATGAGCGACCAGGGCACCACCGTCCCTTCGCCCGAGGAGCCCGATGATGCGGCCCAGGCACCACCCGGGTATGCGGGTCCCTCGGGAGGTCCGACGCCCCAGACGTTTCCCGCCGATCCCGGGGCACCGGGCGGACCTGTGGTGCCCCCGAGCGGGTGGGCCCCCGCCGACCCCGCCGCCAGTCCAGCCGCCACCAGCCCAGTCGTGGGCGGCCCTTTGCCGGGGTGGGCGGGCCCAGAGGCGGCCGGGCCAGCCGCCGGGAGGCCGCCAGCACCAGGAAACTGGCCGCCACCGCCTCCACCCGGGGTCCCACACGCGGGCGGACCGCGACCGGCACAGCAGACCGTCCCCTGGTCGGCGCCAGCACCGGCTGGCGTTCCGCACCCGCGAACGACGCCCTACGGGACCGCCCAGCCCCCCGGCTCGCCGCAGCCCGCGACAACTCCCTACGGGGCACCGCAGCCGGGCGGCTACCCACCCGCGGGGTACGGCCAAGCCCCGATGTGGCC
>JBOGGN010000366.1:0-31205 GCA_050744165.1 Acidimicrobiales bacterium
TCGACGCGCTCCGGGCCGTCGTCGAGGAACGCACCCGCATCGCGCGCGAACTGCACGACATCGTCGGCCACAGCCTCAGCGTCATGACGGTCCAGACGTCGGGCGTGCGTCGGCTGCTCCGCCCCGAACAGGCCAAGGAACGCGAGGCCCTCCTCGCAGTGGAGCAGACTGGGCGCGAGGCGCTCGCCGAGATGCGACAAGTCGTCGGAGCTCTGCGCGATCCGGCGGAAGGCCCTGCGCTGGCGCCGCAGCCGAGCCTGAGTCGGGTCGACAAGCTCGTCGCGCAGGCCTGCGACGCCGGGCTCGCGGCGCACCTCAACATCGAAGGCGAGCCGGTGCCGCTGTCAGCCGGCGTAGACCTAACGGCTTACCGACTCGTGCAAGAGGGTCTGACGAACGCGATCAAACACGCCGCCGCGGGCCACGCCGAAGTGCGCATCCGCTACGACGCTGATCATGTCGAGATCGAAGTGTGCGACGACGGCCGAGGGACGAACGGTGCTGATCCGATCGCAAACGGGGGTGGGAACGGGTTGGTGGGCATGCGCGAGCGTGTGTCCATCTACGGCGGCGAGCTCGAGGCGGGTCCGCGCGCCGAAGGCGGATTCCGGCTCCGCGCGTGTCTTCCGTTGACGACATGACGCTCCGCGTGTTCATCGCGGACGACCAGGCACTCATGCGCGCCGGGTACCGCATGATCCTCGAGGTGGAACCGGACATCGAGATCGTCGGTGAGGCCGCGAACGGCCGCGAGGCGGTGGCCGAGGCCGGTCGGCTGCGGCCCGACGTCGTGTTGATGGACGTTCGCATGCCCGAGATGGACGGCATCGAAGCGACCCGCCGTCTGCTCCATGGGAACAACGACACGAAGGTCGTGATGCTGACGACGTTCGACATGGACGAGTACGTCTACGAAGCACTGCGTGCAGGGGCGAGCGGGTTCCTGCTCAAGGACGTGCCGCCCGAACAGCTCGTCGCCGGCATCCGCTCCGTCGCCGCGGGCGACACACTGCTCGCGCCCTCGGTGACCCGGCGCTTGATCCAGGAGTTCGTGCGCCGGCCGCCGGACACGCTGCGTTCCTCGGCGCCGGAACTCGCCCGGCTGACCGCGCGGGAGGTGGAGGTGCTCCAGATGATGGCGCGCGGCCGGTCCAACACCGAGATCGCTACCGACTTCTTCGTCAGCGAGACAACGGTAAAGACTCACGTGGCGCACGTGCTAGCCAAGCTCGGGGTGCGCGACCGCGTGCAAGCGGTGGTGTTCGCCTACGAGGCGGGCATGGTACTGCCCGGCGATTCAGGCTAACCCGGCGCCGACCGTCCCTAATCCTAATGCGCGTCCCCGAATCCCGCGTCCTGGATGCCCCAGTACGCCGCCTCAGGGCGGCCTCAGGGTGTGGTCGAAGCCTCGTCCAGGTCAATGCCAACGATGTCGGCTACGCGGCTGAGGTCGACATCGGCAGCGAGCAGCGTCGCTTGGTGGCGTTGGGCGACGGAGGCGATCATGCAGTCGATTATCCCGCGTGGGGTCACGCCCGCTCGACGGCAACGTCGGTAGATGCTCGCCGCAGCATCGAAGTCAGCGGCGACATCGAAGGTGAGCAGGTGGAATCGCAGCAAGAGACGCCGTAGATCGGTTTCCCGATCGTCGGTTCGCGCGCCGGCGACGACTTCCATGATCACTGGCTCGGTGACGGCCAACGGGCCCTGGTTAGCTATGAGCTCCATCAGGCGTTGATCCACGGCGCTGCTCGTCGCTCGGTCGTACTCCACCCAGGCGGAGGTGTCTGCCAGTATCACGAGTTGTGGGGTCGGGTGTCGGCTGGCACTTTCCCGATGGCATGGGCCCCGCGCATGGCCAGGGCCTCGTCGCGGGTCATCGGCTGTCCGGCGAGGTGGCGCAGGGCGAGATCAACCGCCTCGGTCTTGGTCCGCAGTCCGTAGCGGTCCATGATGGCCTGGAGGTAGCTGTCTTCAATCTCGATGTTCGTACGGACCTTGGTCATACACCTAGTATACACGCCGTACGTGTACTAGTCGTGTATCGAGTCGGCCAGCTGGGCTTGCCAATGCTCCCCGGCGACTGACCCCAAAAAGCTGGTTGACGAGCCCGGCGCCCACAGCTTTGGTCGGTCGCTTGCCGAAGCGAAACGCAACGCGACGGAGGTGGTTGCTCTGTGGTTCGAGTTGGAGCCGGACGCCTTTGATATCGAATGGGACGTTCAGCTCGGGAAGTTGGCCAGCGTGGTCAAACGCGCGCGGACAGCGATGGTTCATGCCGACGAGGACCAGCGCCGCCGCGACGACGCCGTCCGTGCCCTCACCAACGCGGGAATCAGCTACCGCGACGTCGGTGAGTTGCTCGGACTTTCCTTCCAACGTGTCGCCCAGATCGCAAAGGCCTCCTGACCAGCTGTCGGTTGGCGTGGCCCGACAACGCCAGCCGGTACCCGAATTGCGCTGTTCATCCCGGCGTTTGACTGGTCCCTGCCGCCCGCCGGAAGGGACCGCCTGAGCTGCAAGACCGAGCCTTTGTCGAAGCGGGACTAAGGAAAGGGCCCTGTTGAGGACTTGATACTGTCGATGGAGGGCGTGAGGTGTGGCTAGCGACAGAAGCGATGGTTTCGAGGCCTTCTACCGCTCTCAGTACCGGGTCCTGGTTCGGGCCTTGACCGTAGCGTGCGGCGACGCCAATATGGCCGGCGAGACGGCGGACGAGGCCTTCGTCCGCGCCTTGGAGCGTTGGCCTCGGGTCGCGGTCATGTCTTCACCCGGGGGTTGGCTGTACCGCGTGGCCTTCAATCTTGTCGCCCGTCGAGGTCGACGGGCCGAGGTCGAACGCCGTATGGGCTGGCGGGCGGCGATGCAGGAAAGCGTCCCACCAGCCGAACCTGACCTTGAGTTGTGGGCCGCGGTCGGATCCCTGCCATTGCGCATGCGGCAAGCCGTTGCTTTGCGCTACATCCTGGGCCTGAGCGAGGCGGAAGTGGCGTCGGCAATGGGAACGACAACGGGATCGGCATCGGCGACGCTGACCGCCGCCCGACACAACCTTAAGGCGAAACTGCGCTTGTGCGCTGACCCGACGGAGGTGGTAGCCCATGGCGGACCTTGAGACCCGGCTGCAGCAGTTGGCGTCGGGCTCTCAACCTACGCCCCCTCCGATCGAAGTCCTGCGCCGCCGCGCGGCCCGCCGCCGGGTGCGCCGTGTCCTGGCCATCACCGTGGGTGCGGGTCTCGGGTTGTCCATGGCGATTGTGGCCGCCCGCGTCTGGCGCCCGGGAAGTGCGAGCACCGAAGTGGCCACCGGGCAGCCAACTACTGCGGTGCCTTCTCCCGGTGACGTGCGGATCATGGCTGGACGTTTCGTCGCTTCGGTGGAGTTGGACGGCGGCGCCCTTCGCATCGATCCGACAGCAGCCACCCCGCAGGTCAGTGAGCAACACGCCATCGCCACCTTCCGCGCCGGCACGCCTCCCGACACGTTCACCCAAGGCGTCGTGGTCGGCTTCGGCAGCGTCACCATAGCGACGAACCTAACGACGGGGAACACTCCGCGGTTCACTCACCAAGCCAGTTGGGTCGTGTTCTACAGCGAAGGACCCCTCAACTGCCCCGCCATCGCCGCCGCCTCGGCGAGTCCCCAACCTGCGCCGACAACGGCCTTCATCCTCTCTGCCAGCACCACCGCCGTCGACTACACCGGACGCGGATCGGTCTGCGGCGAGCCGCCGAGAGGACCCACGGTGGCCACCGCTTCGATCTACCAATCCGTGCCCTGGACACCCGTTGCCGAGAACGGGGCCACCGCCACGGTCGGCTACACGGCA
Source organism: Acidimicrobiales bacterium (assembly GCA_050744165.1). GTDB lineage: Bacteria > Actinomycetota > Acidimicrobiia > Acidimicrobiales > Palsa-688 > JBOGGN01. The sequence continues at coordinate 3,831 of JBOGGN010000366.1, forward strand.
CCTCCGTGCGGAACCCTGGTGACGGTCTCGGCCAACGCACAGCCGGTCGAGACTCCCGTCGTCGAAGTCCTTGTTGAGATTCCGCTTGACACCATCGCTTGCCCGCCCAGCCGCCCGGCGACAGCGACGTTTCGCCTTGCCACACCCGATGTAGTGCTCCTTCACGGACCAACGGGCGCCGTCACCGGTCGCTTCACCGGGACCGGACCTGATGAGTTCACCTATTACGACGGAGTTCTCCGCACCACGCCTTAGCCCGGATGCACGTGCGCCCAGCAGCTCGGTGGACGCTTGAACGCAAAGGGAGCGGTCATGAGATAAGCCGAGCGGAAGTTCTCGAAAGCCAGCCGGTGGCAGCCCGGTCCGGGAGACGCCACGGTCGCCGTAGCAAAGCCTCCGGGTCCGGTTGAGAGGTTTGTGGGCGGTGCGCCTGGCTATTGGGACGGGCTCAGGGGCATTCGGTGGCGCCGACGTTGGGGTAGTCGACGTGCGACTCTGCCTGGCTCGCTCAGAAACGCCTGACATGCACTTCTGTCGTCAGATGGAGGTGGGCGCGGAGGGAGTCGAACCCTCATGCCCGGAGGCCGCAGGGTTTAAGCCCGCTGTGTCTGCCGTTTCACCACGCGCCCGGGAACAACAAGCCGGCGTCCGAGGAGTGTGGCACGCCGGCGACGCCCGGTGGCGCCCGTTTCCTTCTCAGCCTTTGGTCGTCGTCGTGGTGGTGGCGGGCGCGATCGGTAACCCGCCGAAGCCACCCAGGTCCTGGACCACCTGATCCTCCAAGGCGAACATGGTGGTGTCGCTCAGACTGTCGTTCTCCAACATGGCGAAATGGACGTTGTGGGGTGCATTCACGATCCCGACCAGCCCCGCGACGCCGTCGAGCGAACCGGTCTTGCCCTCAAGGGTGCCGACCAGCGCCGTGCGAAGGTCGCGGTTGACGAGAGTCCCCGATTCGCCGGCTACCGGCAGCCCGGCCAGCACCGGGGCATAGGCGGCGTTCGCCCCGAGGTCGAGGGCGGCCAGCAACTCCTGGCACGTCGCCTGGTCGGTCCGCGACAGGCCTGATCCGTCCGCCATGTGGACCCCGGCCAACGGGACGCCGTTGCGGGCGGCGATCCGCATCACCTCGGCGACCCCGCCGGCAGTCGTGCCCGCGCCACCGATCTCCTTGTCGATGGCCCGGACGAGCAACTCCGCAGTCCAGTCGTCGCTCGCCCGGATCATGGACTCCACGATCTGGGTGAGCGGCGCCGAGCTCACCGTGGCCAGCACCACTGCCCCCTTCGGAGCTGCCTGGTCGGCGGCGGCCGCTGCGGGTACGTGTTGGGCCGCGAGAAGCGCGGCTAGCTGCGAGGCCGCGTAGTTGGGCGGGTCGGCGGCCAGCGTCACCTTGGCCGGGGTGTACACCGCCCCCTCGTCGACGCTCAAGGCCGACAACGCCCCGATCTGCTCCTGGGCCTGGTAGCTGGCGGGCCATACCGGCAGGAACGCCACGTCTTTCTCGTAGCTGTTGTCGCCCTTGATCCCCCCGGTGACCCCCTTCACGCCCGCCTGCACGAGGGCGTTGGCCAGGTTCTGAAGCGGTGTCCAGGGGTAGCCAGCCACGCGCACCCGTGCCGCCTCTGCCGCGATGAAGGCCGGCGTCGCTAAGAGAGGGTCGCTCCCTCCGACGAGCCACAGCTGGCTGACGAGGCCGTTGACCGGCGCAGCTGGCGCCTCGACCGAGGTGGTGAAGCGGTAGTCAGGCCCCAGCACCGACAGTGCCGCCTCGGCCACCAGCAGTTTCTGGGTCGACGCGGGGATCATCGGGGTGGCCGGCTGGTGCTGGTACAGGACCTTGCCGCCCGAGGACTCCACGTCAAGGCACGAGTTGGTGCCCGTCAGCGCAGCGTCCAGTTGGGCCTGCAGCGCCACGACCGCTGGGGAAAGTCCCCCCGCCGCGGTCCTCGCCGTTGTGGAGGGATGGCCGGCACTCGAGGAGGTGGTGGGGGCCACAGTGGTCGATGAGTCACCAGTCGTCGTATCGAGCGACGTCTGCAGGGTCGTCCGCGCCGCCGCCCGGACCTGGCCGTCGGAAGGTCCGAGCCGGACCACCATGACTGCGCCCCCGACGGCTGCGATGAGTACCCCAAGCGCCACCGTGAGGGCCTTGGTCAGCCCGGCCACGGAGGTCACCTTAGGTGACCAAGGCCCGCGAACCAGGCACAGCCGGACACGAGCCCGAACGTTTCGGTTGCTCCTGGTTAGGTGGGCAACTCGGGTCCTATGACCAGGAACTCGCCCGCGACCGAGGTCTCCCTGCCCGCTGGTGGCCCGGTAGTACCGTCGCGGAGTGCCCTTGGCGGTGAGCTGCGCCCTGGTGTCCTCGCTGCTCTACGCCTTGGCGTCGGTCATGCAGCACCGTGCCGCTCGAGCCCAGCCTCAGGACACCAGCATGCGGTGGGGGCTCATGCTCCGGCTGGTCCGCAACCGCAGCTGGATGGTCGGCATCGCCCTCGACGCGTTGGCCTACGCCCTGCAGTTCGTGGCCTTGGCCCACGCATCGCTGGTCCTGGTCCAGCCGCTACTGGTGTCCGGGCTGCTTTTCGCCCTACCGCTCGGCGCCTGGCTCGCCGGCGGTCGCATGACCGGGCGCGACTGGTGGGGAGCGGTGCTCCTCGTGATCGGCCTGAGCCTATTCCTCGTGGTGGCATCGCCGGGAAAGGGACACGACCAGGCCTCGGCCCGCGGCTGGATTGGCCTCCTGGTAGTGACGGGAGTGCTGATCTGCATCCTGGTAGTCCTCGCCCTGGGCCCCGAGCGGAGCAATACGCGGCGCCGGTCGACGCTGCTGGCGGCGGCCGCGGGCATCAACTACGGCGTGACGGCGGCGCTCACCAAAGCGGTGGCCCATCTGCTTCATATCGGGCCGAGCCACGTGCTGGCCAGCTGGGAGCTGTACGCCCTCATCGCGGGCGGCGTCATCGGGATGCTGATGGCCTCGAGCGCCTTCCAGGCTGGCGCCCTCGACGCCTCGCTGCCGATGATCACCGTCGCCGACCCCGTCGCCAGCATCCTCATCGGCGCCCTGATCCTCGGCGAGTCGGTCCGCACGGGGCCCCTCCCGACGCCGCTGGAGCTGCTCGGTCTGGTACTCGTTATCGTCGGCGTCGTTGCCCTGAGCAAGGCCGAGGTGGTCCGTCTCGTCCACGACGAGGCCGCCGAGAGCTCGTGAGCCCGCTCAGAGGTCGAAGGTCAGCTGTGCATTGCCTGATTCCTCTGGCTCCTCTGTGGTTGGGGAGGGGGCCGGCGCCGTCCGACGCCGGTACGGGGTTGGTGCCAGTGGCTGGCGGCGGGCGAGCACCTCGGCGACCACGGCGCTGATGTCCTCCTGCACGGCCTTTGGCTGGTAGGAGCCGCGCCCGAAACGTTCCTCGTGCAACGCCAGCAGGTCCGGCCGAGCCCTACCGAGCCAGTCGAGGTAGTGCTCGCGGACACCGGGCCGCAGGTGGAGCGGGACGGCGCTGATCGAGCTGGCGCCGGCCTCGGCACTGGCCTCGACGACCGCCCGGATCTGCTCGGGGTGATCTGACAGCCCCGGCAGGATTGGCGCCACCAGGACGCCGCAGGAGATCCCCGCTTCGCTGAAGCGCCGCACCGCCTCGACCCGCTTCTCAGGCGGTGGCGTTCCCGGCTCGGTAAGACGCCACACGTCCCGGTCCAGGGTCCCGATGGAGAAGTTCACCTGCACCGAAGTCCGGGCCGCGGCTTCGGTCAACACGTCGAGGTCCCGCAGCATGAGCGTGGACTTGGTCAGGATCGAAAAGGGGTTGGCCGCCTTGGCCAGCACCTGGATAATCCCCCGGGTCAGGTGGTACTTGCCCTCCGCCTTCTGGTACGGGTCGGTGTTGGTCCCCATGGCGATGTGTTCCCCGTGCCAGCCGGGAGACCGAAGCTCCGCCCGGGTCCGCTCCACCGCGTTGACCTTGACGACGATCTTGCGTTCGAAGTCCTCGCCGATGTTGAACCCCAGATACTCATGGGTGGGCCGCGCGAAGCAGTACGCGCACGCATGGCTACAACCTCGGTAGGCGTTGATTGTGTAGCGGAACGGCATGCGGCTGGCCTTCGGCACCTCATTGATCACCCGCTTGGCGTTGACCTGGAGGAACTCGAGGCCGCGGTACTCACCGGTGCCCACATGGCGCTCAACCAGCGACTCGGCCGGAAAGAGCATCTTCGGTTCCTCCGACTCGAGGCGCCACCGGAAGCCATCGACGTCTGTTGTCACCGCGCTATTCTATCGAACGCTCGTTCGACAAGGCATCGCCTGCGGGCGGCCATTCCCAGCCAACTCCTAGATCAGGCTCATGGATTCCTCATGCCCTGATGCTGTGATGGTGCTCGTGGCACCGCCGAGCATTACCGCCGACATCGACCCCCGTCCGGAGCTGGATCCGGAGCCGGACTACTTCACCGAGCACTCCAGCCTCGCCGTCGCCTTGGCCCGCCGGTACTCCCTGCGAGCGAGCTGGGCCGACTCCGCCGAGGACTTGAAGCAGGTGGCGCTACTGGGCCTGGTTCGGGCAGTGGAACGGTTCGACCCCGCCCGCGGGGTCCCGTTCTCGGCGTATGCCACCACGACCATCGTGGGCGAGTTGAAGCACTACCTGCGCGACCGCTCATGGGCGGTTCGCCCGCCACGGCGGGTCCAGAACCTCTACCTGCGCAGCCAGGAAGCCATCGGGGACCTGACCCAGGAGATGGGCCGCATGCCGACCTCGGCCGAGGTCGGGGCCCGCCTCGCGGCTTCACCCGGCGAAATCGAGGAAGCCTTGGGCGCCGGCAACTTCCGTCGGCTGGCCTCCATCGACGCGGGGCCCAACGGTGACGACCGCACCCCGGCCGCGGGTGTCCCCGGCTCCGACCCCGGCCTCGCGGAGGTAGAGAATCGGTTGGCGCTGCAACGCCTTCTGGCCCGACTCCCAGAGCGGGAGCGCCGGCTGGTCCGCCTGCGATACCTCGACGGGTTGACCCAGCACGAGATCGCCAATCGCATGAGCCTCAGCCAGGCGCATGTCCAGCGGTTGCTGGTTCGCAGCATCGATCAGCTGCGGGCGTTGGCCAAAGCGTCCTAGGAACCGCGAGGCCGGCGAACCGGGTCTGTCACACCCTGTTGCCGGGTCCACGTGCATGGGGTTGCCTGATCGGCTCAGCCGCTGACCGCGCCGAGGAGTGCGGCCAACCGAGACCGGAGGGTGACGGGCAGGCACCGTTCGACCACCACGTTGTCACACCCAACCCAGGTAGCCGCCTGGCGCAATGCCTCGACGGTCGCCCCCACCTCGTCGTCACCGGCACCGGTGCCCAGACTGACCTGCTGGGCTACCAGTGTCTTCCCGGCTCGTTTGGGGTCGACCCGGCCGATGAGCCGGCCACCGGCTAGCAAGGGCATGGCGTAGTACCCATAGACCCGCTGAGCGGCGGGGGTGTACGCCTCGAGTCGGTGGGTGAAGCCAAACACGCGCTCGGTCCGGGCGCGGTCCCAGACCAGCGAGTCGAACGGCGAGAGCAGCGTTGTGCGGTGCCGCCCTCGGCTGCCAACTGCTTCCACGGCATCTGGCGCGGCCCAGGCGGCGCCGGCTGGCGAGGACTTGGAACCCGACCGGCGCGACGCCCACCCCTCGATCGAGACGGGCACCAGCCCCGCCGAGGCGACCGTCGAGGACACCCCCGCCACCGGTAGCCGGAAATACTCCGCCAGGTCCTTGACCGTCGCCACGCCGAGCGCCCGCCCCGCCCGGTTCACCAGGGTCCGGAAGCACTCGTCATCCGGGGGGTCGCCCATGGCGGCGATCCGGCTTGGCAAGGCCCGCTCGGTGAGGTCGTACACCCGCCGCCACCCACGCCGGGTGGTGCAGATGACCTCGCCGAGGTCGAGCAGGCGCTCCACTGCCACCTTCATGGGTGACCAGTCCCACCACGGCCCGCCATTCTTGGATCCCCCCAGGTCGGACGAGGTAAGCGGTCCCTCGGCGGCCAACCGGCGTCGGACCTCCTCGACCACCGGATTGCCCGACACGTACCCGCCCCACCGTGGTCGGGCAGCCAACTCCCGGCGGCGGAAGGCGAACCACGGCCACAGCGCGATCGGCATGATGCACGCCGCGTGGCCCCAGTACTCCATGGCGGCCGCGTCGCCTTCGGGGTCCAGGCCCCAGCAGGCCGCCTCCACGGCCGCCCGGCCGGCTGCGCCCACTCGGGCGTAGCACACCAACTCGTGCGACCGGGCCAGCACTGAGATGGTGTCCAGTTGCAGTCCGAAGACCCGCGCCAACACCCCTGCCGGCCCGCCGGCCACGGGTCGGCCCAGAAAGCCTTGGGCCCGCAGTGCCAAGCGCTTGGCCTCGGCCGCGCTCAACCCGGCCTCCGGGGTCCGGACTAGGGCTGGCGCCACCGTCACGCCTACGCTCTCTGATTGATGCACGCCGCCATCATCTACGAGAGCCTGACGGGCAACACCGAAAAGACCGCCTATTTCATCGCTCGGGAGTTGAAGAAAGCGGGATGGACCGCCTCGGTGAGCCCTATCACGAGGGTCGACTACCAAGCGCTGGAGGTGGCCGACCTGGTGATCGTCGGCACCTGGACCGACGGGATGGTGTTCGCCGGCCAGCGCCCGGGCCGGGCAGGACGGCTGCGCAAGATGCCCGCCCTGCGAGGCAAGCGGTGCATCGTCTACATCACCTACGCCATCGACCAAGGAAAGACGCTGCAGAAGTTGTCCCGCATCATGCAAGAGCGGGGCGCCAACGTGCTCGGGGGCCTGGCCATCAAGCGCAACGACCTCGAGGGCGGCGCCAAGGATTTCGTGGCCCGCCTTCTCGAAGCCATACCCGTCTAGTCCTCGGGGTTGGAAAAGGCGTCCCCGCTCAACTCCTCCATGACCATCGAATCCGCTGGTATCACACCCTGTGTTAGCAAGGCGCTAGTCTTTGGGGGCGCCCGGTGCTTGGGGCACTCTCGAAAGGGAAGCGGGGATCACAACGTGACGGCGAGACTGCAGGGCCGCTTGGCTGCCTTGATCGGGACCATGGTGATCGCCTTCACGGTCATCGCTACCGGGGGGCCGGTGTTGGCCCAGACGGGCGGCTACCCGCCGGGAAGCTCCGTCCCCAGCTGCACCCCGGGCAATGTCACCATCAGCACCCCCGTGGGCGTCGGCCAGACGGTCACCTTGACACTGTGCGGCGGTTTCGCCGATGGCGCCACCGTTTCCCTCAAGGTCAACGGAAGTTCGGTGACCACGACCAAGAGTCCGGTCAATGGCGCCGTGACCGTGGTCATCCAGGTCATCTCGCAAACCCAGCTCCAGGTGAACGATCCCGTCACCGCCCCAGCCAACTGCGGTACCAACACCGTGACGGCGACCGGCTCGGGCACCCCAGGCACCTCGACGGGCACCTTCACCCTGACGTGTTCCTCGACGACCACGGCGGCTGGTTCCACCACCACCACGCGCAGCAGCTTGCCACTGACCGGTGCCCGGATCCTCGAGGCGCTGTTCGTCGCTCTGGCCCTGATCGCCATCGGCACCGTGCTCGTCATGGTGCAGCGTCGCCGCCGCCAGCACACCGCCTGGTAGTTCTCGCAGCTGCCTGCAGGCAAGGCATCGCCCGGGTGCCGTGACCGCCAGGTCCCGGTACGGTCGACCGCATGAGTGAGTTCCGGGTCGAACACGACACCCTGGGCGAGGTGCGGGTCCCGGCCCACGCCAAGTGGGCGGCCCAGACCCAGCGTGCGGTCGACAACTTTCCCATCTCCGGCCTGCCCATCGAGGCCGCCCTGGTCCGATCGTTGGCGCTTATCAAAGCGGCGGCGGCAGCTGAGAACGCCCGCCTCGGGGTGATCGACCCCGAAGTGGCAACGGCCACCGAGCACGCGGCCTCCGAGGTGGCCGCGGGGAATTGGCCCCGCGAGTTCCCGGTGGACGTGTACCAGACTGGGTCGGGGACCTCGTCCAACATGAACATGAACGAGGTGTTGGCCACGCTGGCGGCCGAGAAGCTGGGCCGCCCGGTCCACCCGAACGACCAGGTGAATGCATCCCAGTCGTCCAACGACGTCTTCCCGTCGGCCATCCACGTGGCGGCCGTCGACGGCATCGTCCACCAGCTCATTCCCGCCCTGGAGCATTTGGGCCAAGCCCTGCGGGCCAAGAGCGGGGAGTGGTCCTCGGTCGTCAAGGCGGGCCGAACCCACCTGATGGATGCCACCCCCGTCACCCTGGGCCAGGAGTTCGGTGGCTACGCGGCCGCCGTCGAGCACGGAGTCGAGCGGCTCCAGGCGGTCTTGCCCCGGTTGGGGGAGTTGCCCCTCGGTGGGACGGCGGTGGGCACCGGGCTCAACGCCCCGCCCGGCTTCGCGGCGGGTGTCGTCGCCCGCTTGGCCGCCCAGATGGACCTTTCGCTCCGAGAAGCCCGCGACCATTTCGAGGCCCAAGGCGGTCGGGACGCGCTGGTCGAGGCGTCGGGGGCGCTGCGTACCGTCGCCGTCTCCCTCTACAAGTGCGCCAATGACCTGCGCTGGATGGGCAGCGGTCCCCGATGCGGTCTGGCCGAGATCCATATTCCCGACCTGCAGCCGGGATCGTCGATCATGCCGGGCAAGGTCAACCCCGTTATCCCAGAGGCGGTGTGCCAGGTGGTGGCCCAGGTGGTCGGCAACGACGCCGCCGTCGCCTTCGCCGGGGCGGCGGGCAACTTCGAGCTCAACATCATGCTGCCCGTCATGGGACGCAACCTGCTGGAGTCCATCAGGTTGCTGTCCTCGGTGAGTCGCCTATTCGCTGACCGGTGCATCGTGGGGCTCGAGGCCGACCTGGAGCGGACCCGCAGCTACGCACTGTCGTCGCCGGCCATGGCGACCGCCCTCAACCCGTACATCGGCTACGAGGCGGCGGCAGGGGTGGTCAAGGCGGCCGCGGCCGAGGGTAAGGACCTGCGCACCGTGGTGCTGGAGCGTGGCTTGATGACCCCCGAGGAGGTCGACCGGGTGCTCGACCCCGAGGCCATGACCCGCGGCGGCATCCTCACATAGGAGTCAGCCCAGGGCGGGCGATCCCTCGAAGGGGCCCGGGTCCCGCGGGATTGGGAACGTCGGCGCCCTCCAGGACAGCACCTTGGCCAGCCGGTCGGTGATGGCTTTCCATTCGGCTGGCCGCCAGCCTTCGGCGGCCCCCATGACCTTGCCTTGCATACCCAGGTAGACCAGGGCGGGAAGCCGTTCGAGGCCCAACTCCTTCACGGCAATGCGATCGGGGTCCGCGAAGGTGAGGATGGTTCGGGACCATGGGCCCAGAAACTGGCGGCACTCGTCGCTGGTCCCGGTCACCAACCACGCGATGCGGCAGTCGGCCTGCTCGAAGTTCTGCAGGATGCGACCCGCCGTCTCCAGGATCCACGCACTCTGGTTGGTGAAGGGGTCGAGCGCCACGAACAGCAAGTGGAAGGTGGTGAGCATCTGCTCGACCGTTCGCGCCTTGCCCCGGATGGGGGCGAGGACGAGATCAGGCGAGGGGTCGCGAGCCACGGCGGGAGCAACGTAGCGCAGCCCGCTCACCGGCTACTAAACCGCTGCCTGTAGCTTCGGCCCGAATGTGGGCGACCGTCGGCTTGGGTCTCGGCACCACCGGAACCCTGTTCCGGCTGCTGCTGCTGCTGCACATCCTCTGCGCCGTGGCTGGTTTCGGGACCTTGGCACTGAGCGGGCTGCGACAATGGCGGGCCCGCCAGCGCGGCGGCGAGGTCGAGCAGTTGGAACTCGAGGACGACGCGTTCGTTACCCGGGTGGCCGAATACCTGATCTATGCCGTGCTCGCGCTCGGCCTCCTTGTGTCCCTGACCAGCCAGAGCGAGTGGCCGCTGAGCCAGTCCTGGTTGTCGCTGTCGATGCTGCTGTACTTGGTGGAGTTGGGCCTGCTGCACGGCGTCGTCCACCGAGCCGAGGCCGAGTACCGCCTGCGATTGCGCCGGGTCAACGCCGGCTCCGTCGACGATGCCGTCGACCCCGCTGAGCTGGCGGCGCTGGACCGGCTGGAACGGCGCCTTCGCTGGGGCTGGGGAGGTTTCAACCTGCTGTTCGTGGTCATCTTGTACCTGATGGTCTTCACCCCCGGCCACGCCCGGGTGGCCTAGCTGAGGAGAGGCGTGCATCCCATCGAGCACCTCCGTTACGTCGCCCGTGTGTCGGGAGCCGACGCCAGCTCGCTGGTACAAGAGACGGCACGTGCCCTGAGCGGCGTCATCCGCGTCGAACCCGCGGGCCTGGTGCCGGCCTGCCGGCGGTTGATCGAGCGCCACCTGACCGTCGGGCCGGTGTGGTGGCTGGCGGCGCGGGTGTTGACCGCTCCTGACCCGGTGGCCGCCGCCCGGGCCGCGGGCGCCGAGATGGAGGCCGACCCCACTGCTGGCCTGCTGGCCGCCGCCCTCCCCGACGACGCCACCGTGGCAGTCGTCGGCTGGCCCGACCTCGCCGGGGTGGCGCTGCGCCGCCGCGGTGACGCCGAGGCGTTGGTGCTCGATGGCGGCGGGGAGGGCCGCGTCCTTGTCCGGGAGTTGGACGTCGCCGGTACCGCAGCCCTGGTGGTTCCCGACGCCGGAGTCGCGGCCGCGGTGGTCGTGTCCGACCTGGTGATCGTCGAGGCCACCGCCGCCGGTCCTGACGGCATCCTGGCCGCCCTCGGCTCCCATGCGGCGGCAGCTGTGGCGGCCCACCGGGAGGTCCCGGTGTGGGCGGTGGCCGGCGTGGGCCGGGCGCTGCCCGCTGCGTTGTGGGAGACGTTGCTCCAGCGCGTCGACGCAGGCGACGCCGAACCCTGGGACCGGCCGGTGGAGCTGGTGCCCTCGAGCCTGCTCAGCGCCGTGGTGGGCCCCGCCGGCATGGCGACGGTCGACGAGGGCCTCGGCCAGGCGACCTGCCCGGTGGCGCCGGAACTGCTGCGCCCCGCCCGGGCCTGAGCGCTTCGGCGCCGGCAGCGGGCGCTAGGTTCGGGCAATGGGAGAGATGGTGGAATTTGCGAGCAACGGCGGCACCGCCAGTGGGTACCTGGCCACGCCCGAGGGTGGGTCCGGCCCGGGTGTCGTCGTGATCCAGGAGTGGTGGGGGTTGGTCGACCACATCAAGGAGGTGGCTGACCGAATGGCCGCCGAGGGCTTCGTCTCGCTCGTACCCGACCTGTATCACGGCACGTCGGTCAGCAACACCGAGCCAGACGAGGCCGGCAAGCTCCTGATGAGCCTCAACATCGAGCAGGCCGGGAAAGACATGAGCGGTGCCGTGGACTACCTGGCCGGCCACTCGAATGGCAACGGCGTCGGCGTGATCGGGTTCTGCATGGGCGGTGCGCTGGCCCTGCTCTTGGGCACGTTGCGTCCCGAGGCCGTCAAGGCGGTGGTCGCCTTCTACGGCCTCATCGTCTGGCCCGCCGAGGACCCGGACTGGTCGAAGATGGCCGCCGCCGTCCAGGGTCACTACGCCGAACACGACGACTCTGCCGGCCCGGCGGCGGTCGAAAAGATGGATCGGGTGCTCGGTGAGCGCGGCGTGCGCACCGAACTGTTCCTCTACCCGGGGACCGAGCATGCCTTCTTCAACGACACCCGGCCCGAGGTGTACGACGCCGACGCCTCCAAGCTGGCCTGGCAACGAACCATCCCCTTCCTTCGGTCAGAGCTGGCCGCGCGATAGCGGAGACATTTTCCCATCCCTGACCTCGTCACCGATTACCTGGAGTTGGGCCTGGCGCTGGGCCGCCACATTGACGGCCTGGTGGACGCCTACTACGGCCCGCCCGAACTGGCCCGGCGGGCGGCCGAGGAGCCCATACGGTCACCCACCGAGCTGGAGGCCCGGGCCCGGCACCTCCTGGCGGCTCTGGAGGCTGACGGCGAACTCGACGCCACAAGGCGCCACTTTCTGGCCGCCCAGGTGCGGGGCCTGCGCACGACCGCGGCCCGGCTGGCGGGCCAGGCGATCGGCTACGTCGACGAGGTGGCCACGTGTTACGGGGTGCGGCCGGAGATGGCCCCCGAGGACACGTTCATGGCCGCCCACCGCCGCCTCGACGAGGCGCTGCCCGGCTCGGGCCCGCTGGCCGAGCGGTACGTCACCTGGCGGGAAGCGCAGGCGGTGCCTGCCGACAAGCTGCGCCCCGCTATCGACTCCATCGCCGAGGACCTGCGTGCCCGCACTGACACCCTCTGGGGGCTGCCCGAAGGCGAGCGGGTGGACTTCGAGCTGGTCACCAACCAGCCCTGGGCCGGGTTCAACTACTACCTCGGTGATCTGCACAGCCGGGTGGCCATCAACGTCGACCTGCCCGTCCTGTCCACCAGCCTGGGCCACCTGGTGGCCCACGAGGCCTACCCGGGCCACCACACCGAGCACTGCCGCAAGGAGGTGGGCCTGGTGCGCCGCCGCCGGCACCTGGAGGAGACCATCTTCCTGGTGGGCACACCGCAGTGCCTGCTGGCGGAGGGCCTGGCCGACCTCGGCCTCGAGGTGGTCGCCGGCCGTCGCCCCGAGCCAGTCGTCGCCGCCCACCTGCGGCCCCTCGGCATCGCCTACGACGCCGACCTGGTGGGCGAGCTGGCCGAGGCGGGGGAGGCCCTCGGCAAGGTGCGGGGAAATGCCGCCCTGCTCCTGCATGACCGGCGCGCGGGGGTGGACACAGTGGTCGATTACCTGGTGCGCTGGTCGCTCCTGTCGAAGCGGCGGGCCGAGAAGCAGGTTCAGTTTTTGACCGATCCCACGTGGCGGGCGTACACCTTCTGCTACGCCGAGGGCATGGCCCTGTGCCGGCGGTTCGTGGCCGGCGACCCGGCCCGCTTCGCCCGGCTGATCTCCGAGCAGTTGACGCCTTCAGACTTGGGCGCCGCCGCCTGAGGACACAGCCCCCGGTTACCGACCGGTAACCTGGGGCCATGTCCGAGCGCACCCGCAACCTGCCCCGCCGTTCGTGCCTGTCGGTTCCCGCCTCGAGCGAGAAGATGATGGGAAAGGCGGCGGGGTTGCCGGCCGACATGGTGTTCCTGGACCTGGAGGACGCCGTGGCGCCTCTCGAAAAGGAGGGGGCCCGAGCCAAGGCGGTCGACGCCATCAAGAACCACGACTGGGGCGAGAAGGTCCTTTGCGTGCGGATCAACAGCTGGGACACCATGTGGACCGCCTTCGACGTCATCGAGGTAGTCGGCAACGCCGGGGTACGCCTCGACGAGGTCATGTTGCCGAAGGTGGAGTCGGCGGCCCAGGTGGTGGCGCTCGATCTGCTTCTCAACCAAGTCGAGATCCGGGCCGGGCTGCCCCGGGGCCACATCGGTATTGAGGCTCAGATCGAGACCGCCCGCGGCCTGATCGAGGTCGAGAACATCTGCGCTGCCTCCCACCGGCTGGAGACGATCATCCTCGGGCCGGTCGACATGTCGGCGTCCATGGGGATGCCGTCGCTGGCCGGCGGGCTCACCATCCCCGACTACCCGGGCGACTACTTCCACTACGTGTTCGTGAAGATCCTGATGGCCGGGCGGGCCAATGGCCTCCAGGTGATCGACGGCCCGTGGGTCAAGATCCAGGACCTCGACGGGTTCCGGGAGTACAGCCGCCGGACCCAGATCTTGGGCTACGACGGCAAGTGGGCCATCCACCCCAGCCAAGTGCCCATCCTGAACGAGATGTTCGCTCCCAGCCAGGCCCAGTTCGACCGGGGCTGGGCCATTCTCGACGCCTACCAGGCGGCCACCGAAGCGGCGGGAGAGCGGCGCGGGGCGGTCATGTTCGGCGACGAGATGATCGACGAGGCGTCACGCAAAGTGGCCGCCAAGGTGGTGGCTCTCGGCGGCCGGGCGGGCCTCAGCCGCTCGCCCCAGACCTCGCCCTGACTCGCCCCAGACCTCGCCCTCACCTCGCCCCTGATCCGGCCTGACCTCGGTGCGCTCCGGCGGGAAGCCTGCGCCTGTGGCGTCAGGCGCAATCCCGGCACAGCTGATGGTCGGGGTCGGCGAGCTGGCCGGGCGGCTTCAGGAGGAAGCACGACTGGCACAGGAATTCGTCGGGCTGGCGGACCGGGATGACGGTGGCCAGCTGGTTGGGGGCGTCGTCCTCTTCTTCTTCTTGTTCCTCGTCCTCGGGGTCGTCGCCTCGCAAGCGCTCCGCAAGGATCACGTCGAGGCTGGCTTCCACCTCATCGGTCAGGTCGTCGTCGTCTTCGGACTCGGCGGCCTCGCCCCCTTCGTTGGCGGTTTTCGTTCGAGCAGGAGTGTCTGTCGCCGCGGCCGGCTCCGCGTCCTTCGCGTCCTCCTCGTCGGCCCCGTCGGCCTCGTCGGCCTCGAAGTCGGATTCGTCGTCGACGTCGTCTTCGCCATCGATGGCGTCGACATCCAAATCCACGTCGTCCTCGCCGGCCTCCATCTCCTCGATTCCCGCCGGGTCATCGATGTCGGCCAGATCCTCGGGTTCTTCCCCTTCAGCCTCGCCCGATGTTTTCGCGTCGATGGAGTCCGCCCTCTCCACTACTTGCTGCTTGCGCATGGTCGTCGCCTCCTCCTCCTCTCACTCGACATGGTCGGCGTCGCCGCCATGAGCTCCCCAGCCCAATGGCGCCCAATCCGTTGTTTGGGCGGCGTCGAAGGTCGTGAGCGACCCCGGCACCGCCGATCCCGGCCGGCGTTTTCCGACTGCTGGCTCCGGTGAAACCAGTTCCATCGGCCCCCTATTCCCGGCCACCCACGCGGGTCCGGGGCCGGGGCGGTCTCGAACCTCGGCCGTGGAGCCCTTAACCGAGGCTTTGGTTACGCGGTGACTCCCTGGCCGACCGCCTTGCCAAGGAGGGGTGGGCCGACGCGCTGGGAGACCAGTTTCACGATCTCGCCCGGCTTGGCGTGGCGGCCGAGGCTCGCCTTGGAGAAAATCAACTCACCGTCGATGGTCACCTCGAAGCGGCCCTTGGAGGAGGGGTGCAGCTCAACCGTCTTGATGATGGCCCCCCAGGCCGACAGCAGTTCGTCCGTCAGACCGACGGCGCGGGCTGTGTAGTCTCAGGGGACGCAGTACTCGATGTGGATCGTGTGGCGGGGATCGAGCATGACCCCACGCTACCGCCGACCGGCGGCGCCCTCGACGAGGCGCCGGGCCACCACCTTGAGGGCCAGCACCTCGTCGGCGCCCTCGAAGATCGATAGCACCCGGGCGTCGACGAAGTAGCGCGACACGGGAAACTCTTCGGCGTAGCCCATGCCGCCGTGCATCTGCATGGCCTCCCGGGTGACCCACTCCGCGGCCCGGCACACGTAGGCCTTGAGCATCGACGCCTCGACCGCCCCGGTTCCTGTCGCCATCAGTCGGGCCACCTCGTACATGTGCTGGCGGCTGGCCTGGATGAGCGCCGCCATGCGGCCCAACTTGGCCTCGGTGAGCTGGTAGCCGGCGATGGGCCGGCCGAAGACGACCCGGTTGCCGGCGTAGTCCCGGGCCGCCTCGTAGGCCGCCTGCATGACCCCGATGGCGCGCGCCGCGGTCTGCAACCGGCCTGCCTCGAAGCCTTCCATCTGCAGGTAAAAGCCTCGTCCGAGGCCTTCCTGGGCGCCGATGAGGGAGTTGGCCGGCACCCACCACTGATCGAAGGCCAGCTCGAAGGAGTGCATCCCGCGGTAACCGATGGTGTCGATGGGGCGGCCCTCCAGCCGGCCGCCGCCCGGCCCACCAAGGTCGGACTGGGAGACGACGAACCCCTTGCCATTGGTGCGGGGCTTGGGGACGACGAAGAGGCTGAGGCCTCGGTGGGCCCGGCTGCGGTCGGGATCGGTGCGGGCCAGGAGCATCAGAACCTCGGCTCGGGCCGCGAAGGTGCACCACGTCTTCACGCCGTTGATGACCCAGCCGTCCTCGCCGCCCGCCGGCGCCGGGGTGGCGCTCACCTTCAAGCCGGCCACGTCGGAGCCGAAGTCAGGCTCGGTGACCGCCACCGCCACCATCTTCTCCCCGGCCGCGATCGGTGGCAGCCAGGTCTGCTTCTGCTCCTCGGTGCCGCCCTTCAAGAGGGCCCGGGCCAGGATCTCGGGCCGGGTGATGAGCGACCCGCCGGCGCCGAGCGATGCCCGCGACAGCTCTTCGGTGGCGATCACCATGGCCAACAGATCGCTCGAGCCCCCGGAGGCGAAGCCGCCGTAGGCCTCGGGGATCGACAGCCCGAAGCACCCCATCTCGGCCAGGCCCTCGATCACCGCCTCGGGTATGTCGCCATTGGTCCGGTGGACTTCGTCGGCGATGGGGCGGACCTTGTCCTCGGCGAAGCGGCGAAAGGTGTCCTGGACCATCTCGAACTCGGCGTCGAGGTGTCTCGGGCCCTCGGTGTCCGCGAACGAGGCCACGAAGGCGGGGTCACGGTACAGAGCGATCACCACCGCCAGCGGGTCGAGCGCCGCTCTGGGGACGCCCCACTGCGACTCCCGGCCGAGCACCTTGGCGGACAGCTCATAGAGCGCGTCGGCCACGAAGGCACACGCCAAGGCCTCCTCGGCCTCCCCACCCCTGCCGTAGCCAAGAGCCGCCCGGGCCACCGCCACCCCGGCAGCGGCATGTGCCAGGTCGTAGGCCACGACCTGGTTGGCGTCGACGGCACCCGGCCCGAGGGCGGCGAGGTGGGCGGCAGCCCGCCCGACTAGGTCGTCGGCGGCGGCGAGAGCACCCTCGAGCAGATCCAGGTCGGGGCGGGCAGGCATTTTTCGAGGCTACGTCCGAAGTTCGCGGGTCAGATGAAGGCGATTTCCGCGGTTGCTCATTATGCTGACCTTGCGCTCAGGTGACCATTAGGGGGGCACCGAGACGCCAAAGGGGAGGTACGAACTGTGGGTCAGAGGAGCCGCAGGTACAAGTTCGCAATGCTGGTGGTCGCCGTCTCGCTGTTGGGCGCGGCCTGTGGCAGCAGCACCAAGACGGCGGGAACGACCGGGACGACCTTGTTGCCGTCGCCGATCGGGTCCGACTCGGTGACTTGCCCGGCCGGCATAAAGATCGGGTTCTTCGGGGCCCTGACCGGCGCCAACGCCCAGCTGGGGCTCAACGAGGCCCAGGCCGAACAGGTGGCGATCACCGCGTTCAACGAGTCGCACGCCAAGTGCCAGATCGGTTACCAGGGTTTCGACAGCCAGGGTGACCCGTCGCAAGCACCGGCGCTGGCTACCCAGGCGTCCGGGGAAAGCAGTGTGGTGGCCCTCATCGGCCCCGCCTTCTCCGGCGAGTCCGAGGCCGCCGACCCGATCTTCACCCAGGCAGGCCTGCCCACCATCACGGTCTCGGCCACCAACCCTGACCTGGCCACCCACAGCTGGTCGATCTTCCACCGGGCGGTGGCCAACGACAACGCCCAGGGCCCGGCCGACGCCATGTTCATCGCCAACACGCTGCACGCCAAGAAGGTGGCCGTCATCGACGACGCCTCTTCCTACGGCAAGGGTCTGGCCGACATCGTGCGCTCGACGCTCAGCTCCAGCGGGGTGCAGGTCTACAACCCGGGCTCCATCGACATGAGCAACAACTACCCGTCGACGGTGAACCTGGTGAAGGCGGCCAACGTCGATGCCGTGTTCTTCGGCGGCTACTACGCCCAGGCCGGCCCGCTGGCCCTGCAGCTGAAGAACGGTGGGGTCACTGCCCCCTTCATCTCCGGCGACGGCTCCCTCGATGCCCACTTCGTGTCCGGCGCCGGCGCCGCGGCCGACGGTTCCTACCTGAGCGCCCCCGCCGCCTACGCCCTCACCGACCCCGCCGACGCCGCCTTCGTGGCCGCCTACACCAAGAAGTGGTCGATGGCGCCGGCGCTGTACTCCGGCGAGGGCTTCGATGCCACCAACGAGCTCCTGTCGGCCATCGCGGCGGGCAACGTCACCCGCTCGGCCATCAACACCTACATCGGCAGCCACTCCTACGTCGGCTTGCTCAAGACCTATGCCTATGCCGCCAGCGGCGAGCTGAAGGGGTCGCCGATCATCATCGTCCACAAGGTGGTCAACAACCAGATCACGGTGTTCGCCAAGGCGTAACGCCAAACCAACCCGCTCCGGACGGGGATGCCCCGGCATCCCCGTCCTGCGGGCTCGTGTGCCCACGATGATCGCCCTCGTCGCCGCCGTCCATCCGACCAACCTGTACCGCCAGTTCTGGCCGTCGACCATTGACGGCATCACCACCGGCGCCATCTACGCCCTGGTGGCGCTCGGCTACACGCTGGTGTACGGCGTGCTGCGGCTCATCAACTTCGCCCACTCCGAGGTGTTCATGCTGGGCACCGTCGGCACCCTGGTCGGGGCCACGGTGGCCGGCCTCGGCCCGAACGCGCCGACGAGGACGGGGTTCGCGCTGGTCGCCACCCTGGGGTTGTGCCTGCTGTTCTCCATGGCCTTCAGCGGCGGGGTGGCGGTGCTGTTGGAACGCGTCGCCTACCGGCCGCTGCGCAAGCGGGGGTCGAGCCGGTTGGCGGCGCTGATCTCCGCCATCGGGGCATCGCTGTTCCTGCAGGAGCTGTTCGCCCAGTACAAGATCTTCGCCATCGGCCACTGGCGTTTCGACCTGCTCGGCCGCGACAACCACCCGATTCACAATCTGCTCAACCCGACCAAGGTGGCCACCTTCTTCCAGGGCTCGATCATCAGCGTCGACAAGGTGGTGGTGGTCGTGGGGGCGCTCATCATGATGGTGGCCCTCGACCAGTTCGTGGCCCGCAGCCGCCTCGGCCTGGGCATCCGGGCGGTCGCCCAGGACCCGGAGACGGCGACGCTGATGGGGGTCAACATCGACCACGTGGTGTCGGTCACCTTCCTCTTGGGTGGCCTCATGGCCGGCGCTGCCGGTCTCCTCTATATGGTCCACATCCAGGAGACCGCCTACAACGTCGGGTTCATCCTCGGGATCAAGGCGTTCACGGCAGCCGTGCTCGGCGGCATCGGCAACCTGCGGGGCGCCCTGGTGGGCGGCTTCGCACTCGGCTTGATCGAGATCTACGGCGCCTCGGTGTTCGGTTCCCAGTGGCTCAACGTGGTGGCCTTCAGCGCCTTGGTGGTGGTGCTGATGTTCCGGCCCACTGGACTGTTGGGAGAAGCGCTGTCGAGGTCTCGAGCCTGATGCCCCGCCTCGACCTGACCTCGCCGGTCGCCAAGGCCTGGGATCGGCTTCCCCAGTGGGGCCGCTGGCTGGCCGCGCTTTTGTTCCTGGCGTTCCTGGTCGTCCTGCCCCACCTCAGAATCCCGATCCTCAACACGCCCGACAGCCAGTTCTCCTCCGTGCTGTTCTACCCGGTGGGCATCTACGTGCTGATCGCCATCGGCCTCAACGTGGTGGTGGGCGAGGCCGGCATGCTCGACCTCGGCTACGTGGCGTTCTTCGCCGTGGGCGGCTACAGCATGGCCGTGCTCGGGACCAAGGCCCACTGGAACTTCTTCGAGGTCCTCCCGGTGGCCATCGCCTTCGCCATGGCCGCCGGCGTCCTGCTCGGCGGCCCCACGCTGCGCCTCCGGGGGGACTACCTGGCCATCGTCACACTCGGCTTCGGCGAGATCGTGTACATCATCGCCCAGAACATCCAGAGCATCGGCGGGCCCCAGGGCATCCCCAACATCCCCCACCCCCCGAATTTCACCGTGCTCGGCTACCACTTCCACTTCGGGATCGTGGACTCCATCCCCTACTACTACCTGCTCCTGGCGATGATCGTGGTGGCGGTGATCCTGGTCCGGAACCTGAAGCGCAGCCGGGTCGGCCGGGCGTGGACGGCCATCCGTGAGGACGAGGACGCGGCCGAGCTGATGGGGGTGCCCACCTTCCGTTTCAAGCTGTGGGCCTTCGCCATCGGGGCCGGCATCGGCGGGGCGGCCGGGGTGGTGTATGCGGCCAAGGTGACCTTCGTCTCGCCCGACAACTTCGTCTTCGAGCTGTCGATCCTGTTCCTGGCGGCGGTGGTGCTCGGCGGATCGGGCAGCATCCCGGGGGTGATCCTCGGCGCCATCGTGGTCGCCTACCTGCCTGAACGCTTTCGCCAGTTCGACCAATACCGCATCCTGGTCTTCGGTGGGGCCCTGGTGCTGACCATGATCTTCCGCCCGGAGGGACTCCTCCCGTCCCGGCGACGGGCCAAGGAGCTGAAGGAGCCCACCCCGGGCGGGGGTATGGGCGCCCTCGGAGGCGAGACGGGCTTGGAGCAGGCGGTCCACGCCGACGCCGTCATCACAGCGGGCACGATCCTGTCGGAGAGCGAATGCCTGTCGGAGAGCGAAGGCGTGGCGGAGGGCAAAGGCGTGATTGAGGGCGACGTTGCCGGCTGACGGGCCGGCTGACGGGGCGACCGTGGACGTTCGGCCGGGTGCGGCGGCGGCGCTGCTCGAGCTGCGGTCGTTGACCATGCAGTTCGGCGGCGTCACCGCCCTGTCGGAGGTCGACCTGCACGTCGCTGAGGGAGAGATCGCCGGGTTGATTGGCCCCAACGGGGCGGGGAAGACCACCGTGTTCAACGTCGTCACCGGGGTGTTCCGGCCCACGGGCGGCCAAATCCTGTTCCAAGGCCGCTCGATCGTGGGCCACAAGCGCTACCAGGTGACCAAGCTGGGGATTGCCCGCACGTTCCAGAACATCCGCCTGTTCCCCGAGATGACCGCGGTGGAGAACGTCATGGTGGGCGCCGACGCGCACCACCGGACTTCGATCGGCAGCGCCATGCTGCGCCTGCCCCGGCACCGCCGGGAGGAGCGCCAAGGTCGGGCCAAGGCGACCGAGCTACTGGAGCTGGTCGGCATCCCCCACCGGGCGCACGAAGTGGCCCGCAACCTGCCCTACGGTGACCAGCGGCGCCTTGAGATCGCCCGCGCCCTGGCCACCGACCCCAAGGTGCTGCTCCTGGACGAGCCGGCGGCCGGTTTCAACCCGCGCGAGAAGCGGGCCCTGACGGACCTGATCCGCACCGTGCGCGACAGTGGCTACAGCATCTTGCTGATCGAGCACGACATGGGCGTCGTCATGAACATTTGCGACCGCATCTCGGTCCTCGACTTCGGTCGCAAGATCGCCGAGGGCAGCCCGCGGGACATCCAGTCGGACGAGCGGGTCATCAACGCCTATCTCGGCGTGGCCAGTGAAACCCATGCCTGACGGCGGCGCGCCTCTCCTGGAGCTGGATGAGGTCCAGGTCCACTACGGCAAGGTCGAGGCCTTGAGGGGCATCTCTTTCAACGTCAACGAGGGCGAGATCGTCACCTTGATCGGCGCCAACGGGGCGGGCAAGACGACCACTCTGAAGACCATCTCCGGGGTCCGGCCGCTGACCCGGGGTCACATCCGCTTCGAGGGCGAGGACATCAGCCACCTCGCTCCGCACCGGCGGGTGGAGCTGGGCATCTCGCAGGCGCCGGAGGGGCGGGGCATCTTCCCGGGGATGACGGTTCGCGAAAACCTGGAGATGGGTGCCTACACACGGAGGGGAAAAGCCCGGGGCACCGTGGGCAACGACCTCCAGGGGGTGTTCCAGCTGTTTCCCCGGTTGCAGGAGCGGGTCGCCCAGATGGCCGGTACCCTCTCCGGGGGCGAGCAACAAATGCTGGCCATCGGCCGGGCGCTGATGGCCAAGCCCAAGGTGCTGCTGCTCGACGAACCGTCGATGGGCTTGGCCCCGATGCTGGTGGCCCAGATCTTCTCGATCATCACCGAGATCAACAAGGCCGGTACCACGGTGCTCCTGGTCGAGCAGAACGCCGCCCAGGCGCTGCAACGGGCGAGCCGGGCCTACGTCCTCGAGGTCGGGCGGGTGGTGATGTCGGGTCCGGCGGCCGACCTGCTGGACAACCGGGCCGTGCGGGCCGCCTACCTTGGAGGTGACGTGACGGTCGAGGACACCTACCGGGGCGGCCCCGGCACCAACAGAGGCGGTGGCGCCTCGTCGTGATCAGTGCGGTGCTGTTCGACGTGGGCGGGGTGATCACCACCCCCGACCACGCCATGGTCCGCCACGGGCTGGCCCGGGCCGGCTGTGACCCGTCGACCGAGGCCATCGACCGGGCCCACTACGCGGGCATCTCGGCGCTCGACGCCGGTGTCATCGAGACCGGCCGGCTCGACTGGCGGCGTTACGACGCGGCAGTCGCCCGCTCGGTCGGTGTCCCCGAGGAGCGCCTTCCCGAGGCGGTCGAGGGCCTAGAAGAGGCGTGGCGCCGGATGCGGGGATGGCGGCGGATCGTGCCTGGCTCGCTCGACGGGCTGCGGAGGTTGGCCGAGACCGGCGTCAGCCTCGGGGTGGTCTCCAACGCCGACGGGACCGTGGCCGACCAGCTGGTGGAGGACCAGGTGTGCCAGGTGGGTTCGGGACGCGGGGTCGAGGTGGCAGTGGTCGTGGACTCGACGGTGGTCGGCATCGAGAAGCCCGACCCGCGGATCTTCACCGTGGCGCTGGACGCCCTCGGGGTGGCGCCGGAGCAGGTCGTCTTCGTGGGCGACACGATCTTCGCCGATGTGGTCGGAGCCCGCGCCGCCGGGTTACGGCCCTTGCATCTCGACCCCTACGGGGACTGCCCGGCGCCGAGCGACGACCACGAGCATGTTCGCTCACTCTCGGAGGTGGCGGACCTGGTCCGCAATGGGGGGCCCCAGCGTTGAGCGTCCACGACCGGCCGTTCGGCCGCGCCTACGAGGAGTTCGAGGTCGGCGATATCTACCGGCACTGGCCTGGAAAGACCGTCACCGAGTACGACGACCACCTGTTCTGCATGATCACGATGAACCACCACCCGCTTCACACCAACGCGTGGTTCGCCGAGGGTGAGACGGTCCATGGCAAGAACGTGGTAGTCGGCAACCTGGTGTACAGCCTGGTGTTGGGAATGAGCGTGCCCGACGTCAGCGGCTCGTGCATCGCCAACCTTGAGGTGGAGTCCCTGACCCACAAGCGGCCCACCTTCCACGGCGACACCATCTACGCCGAGACAAGGGTTCTCGCCAAGCGGGAATCGTCCTCCAAGCCCGACCGGGGCGTTGTCACCGTCGAGACCAAGGGCTTCAACCAGCGCGGCGAGGAGGTGTGCTACTTCCGGCGCAAGCTGATGGTGTGGAAGCAGGACGCGTTGCCACTCCGGCGCCGTCCTTACGGCGACGACGTGTGGCCGGAGCTGCCCACCAGTTGACGACCTTCCAGGAGGCGCTCCTGGCCTGGACCGATGCGGGCGGCGGTTGGCGAGACCTCCCGTGGCGCCGCACCCGGGACCCGTGGGCGGTGCTCGTCAGCGAGGTCATGCTCCAGCAGACCCAGGTCGCGCGGGTCGTGCCTCGGTGGGCGGAGTTTCTGGCCCGATTTCCCAACCCGGTTTCATGTGCCGCCGCTCCTGTCGCCGAGGTCATCGGTTGCTGGGCGGGTCTGGGCTACAACCGGCGGGCCGTCCAGCTGCACCGGGCGGCGGTAGCCGTCGTCGAGCTTCATGGGGGTCGGTTGCCGTCGACGCTGGCCGAGTTGCGGTCCCTGCCCGGAATCGGTCCGTACACGGCTCGGGCGGTGCTGGCATTCGCTTTCGAAGATGCAGTCGGGGTGGTGGACACCAACGTGGCCCGCGTCCTGGCCCGGGCAGTTGCCGGCCGTCGCCTGAGCGCCCGCGAGGCTCAGGAGGCGGCGGACGCCGTTGTTCCCGGCCCACCGTCGGGACGGTCCTGGCGCTGGAACCAGGCCATGCTCGACCTGGGAGCGGGCCACTGCGCCGCCCTTGCTCGCTGTGATGGCTGCCCGCTCCGGCAGGCGGGGTGTGCGTGGGCGGCGGCTGGCTTCGTCTCGCCTGACCCCGCGGTGGGCTCGGCGCTCGTTTCCGGGCGGCAGAGCCGCTTCGCCGGGTCGGACCGCCAGGGCCGGGGCCGGCTGGTGCGCGCGCTCCGGGCCGGCCCCCTCACGAGGGAGTCGTGGCCCGGTGCCGCCGGGTGGCCGGGCGATGCCGCCCGGGCCGAGCGGGCCGCCATTTCCCTGGTGGACGACGGGCTGGCGGTGCTGGTGGGCGAGGCCTTGAGCCTCCCGTAAGCCGCCTTGCCGGCGCCTACGCTCGGAGGGACGATGCGCGACGTGCTGTTGTTCCTGGCCGGGTTCCTGGCCTGCGGGGTGGAGATGGTCGAGGCCTTGACCATCGTCCTTGCGGTCGGGGTCACCCGTGGCTGGCGGTCGACCCTGATCGGGGTGGGCACGGCGACCTTGGCGCTGGCGGCCATCGTGGCCACGCTGGGCCCGGCGCTCACCGCCATCCCCATCAACGCCCTGCGGTTGCTGGTCGGCGGCCTGCTGCTCATCTTCGGCCTGCAGTGGCTCCGCAAGGCCATCCTCCGCGCCGGCGGCATCAAGGCTCGCCATGACGAGGCCGTCGCCTACCGCCGCCAGGTCGCCGCAGCCGAGAGTGCTGGTGCGCTCCGTCGCGCCAACCTCGACTGGTACTCGTTCACCGTCGCCTTCAAGGGTGTCCTGCTGGAGGGCCTCGAAGCGGCCTTCATCGTGGTCACCGTCGGCGGCAACCAGCACAACGTGGGCTTGGTGGCGGTGTCGGCGGGGTGTGCCCTTGTGGTCGTCGTGACGGCGGGCGTGGTCGTGCACGCCCCGCTCAGCCGCATCCCGGAGAACACCATGAAGTTCGTGGTCGGGACGATGCTGACCACCTTCGGGACCTTCTGGGCCTCCGAGGGCGCCGGCGTGAAATGGCCCGGCGGTGACGCCGCCATCCCAGCGGTGCTGGCGTTTGTGCTCCTGCTGGGGGTAGGGCTGACGGCCGCGCTGCGCCGACGCACGGGGAAGGCGATCGCCAGGCCGAAGGAAGCGTCGGGCCGGTGAAGGCGTTTTTCCGGTTCTGGTACGACTTCATCGTCGGCGACGACTGGACGATCGCGGCGGGCGTCGTGGTGGCCTTGGTCGTGGTCACGGTGCTGGCCCACCAGGGTCTTCGCTGGCTGTGGTGGCTCTTGCCACTGGCGGTGGCGGCCGGACTGAGCTGGTCGGTGCTGCGGGCTGCGAAACGGTCCTGACCTCCGCGCTGCTGGACCAACGGGCGGCGGGGCGTTTTTCCACCCCTATCCGGCGGCGCTACCCCAGGCCGTAGGGCCCCTGCAGGGTGGCGTTGATGGTGTCGCCGCCCGATGTCGGGGTGAGGGTGATGTCGTAGTCGCCGGGGCCGAAGGTGACCGAGGCGGCGGCGCGGGTGGCGGTCGGGCTCTGGACCTGGAGTGTGCCCGTCAACATGACCGAGCCGGGGCCGGTGATGTGCAGCGCCGCCGGGGAGAGGTGGATCTGGGCGCCGCCGGTCGTCAGCATGGTGCTGTCCGCCCCGGCGTCGAAGCTGGCCGTCTGTTCCGGCGTCGCCAGACCGGAGGCCCCCACCGCCACCGGCGCCCCCAGGAAGTAGTGGCCAGGGGCGAGGGTCCGGGCGGCGCCGTCGAGGATCCAGGTGATGCCAGCCGGGTTGACCGTGAGGCGGCCGCCGCCGATCACCAGCTGACCGCCGCCCGACACGGGCAGGGGTTGGCCGCCATACCAAGAGATCTCGACCGGCTTGCCGTCGATGCTGACCCCGGTGAGGTCGGCGCTACCCGCCCCCCGGACCGGGATGGTGATGGTGAAGGGGGGCGTGAGCGGTGGGCCCTCGGCGTTGTCGGCGCTGAGCGAGGTGAGCTTGCCGGTGACGAACACCTGGTTGGCGCCGGGCACGATCTCCGCCGGCAGGGTGGTGGTCGTGGTGGACACCGTGGTCGGGCGGTCCGGCTGGTGGTGGACGGCTTCGGCGACGCCGAGGCCGACGGCGACCGCCACCACCAGGACCGCCACGCTGAGTAGGGCCGCCCTCACCGGCTCGCGCCCCCCGCGTGGCCCCGAGGGCCGCCGTGCCCCGCGAACGGGAAGCTGGCGCCTCGACGGAGCCAGGCCGGCTGGCGGCAAGCGGTGCGCATGGTCGGAGAGTTGTAGCAGCCCGGGCGATGCCTCCCGGGTCGCCTGTAGCGTCGGGAGGGCATGTCGGACCGGGCAGACGACACCGACCCCTTGCTGACCATCGGCGAGCCGGTCGAGGACTCCGACGGCCTCCTCGGGTCAGGGGCGCTGAGCGGGGACGCCGCTCACTTCCGAGCCGTGCTGGGCCATTTCGCCACCGGGATCGTCGTCATCACCGGGATCCAGGATGGCGTCCCAGCCGGCTTGACCTGCCAGTCGTTCGTCAGCCTGTCACTGCGACCGTTGCTGGTCGCCTTCTGCCCGAGCAAGGCGTCCCGGAGCTGGCGGCGCATCGACCAGTCGTCGGCGTTCTGCGCCAATGTCCTGACCGAGGAGCAGGAGGAGATCAGCCGGGTGTTCGCCACCTCGGGAGCCGACAAGTTCAAGGGGCTCGGGTGGCGGGCCGGAGAGACCGGCTCGCCCATCCTGGCCGATGTCCTGGCCTGGATCGACTGCCGCATCAAGGCGCGCTACGACGGGGGCGACCACCACATCATCTTGGGAGAGGTGGTCGACCTGGCGGCCGAGACGCGGGGGCGGCCGTTGCTCAGCTACCGGGGCGGGTACGGGCGCTTCGAGGCTTGACGGCTGGTGTCAGGTGCTGGTCCCAGGCAGGCGACCCGCCGGTAGGAGCGTTGGCGGGGGTACGGAGAGGCACGAGTAGCGTGGCCGGCCGTGCCCCAGATCCAAGAGTCGGACGCCATCGTGGGCGTCTACGTCGTCGACCCCGACGTTCACGGTGACGCCCGAGGCCGGTTCATCGAGACCTACCGGCGGTCGTGGTTCCCGCTCGGGCGGGAGATGGTGCAGGCCAACCGCTCGGACAAGTCGGCCGGGGCCGTCGTCGGCCTGCACTACCACCTCCACCAGGCCGACTACTGGCTGATCCCGCGGGGCCAGGCCCGGGTGGTGCTGCACGACCTGCGCGAGGGATCGCCAACCGACAAGGCGACGCAGGTGATCGAGGTGGGCGAGGACAACAGCCGCGGCGTGTTCATACCGCCGGGGGTGGCGCACGGCTTCGCCGCTGTGACCGACATGACGATCACCTATTTCGTCGACAGCTACTACAACCCGGCGGACGAACTCGGTGTCGCCTGGGACGATCCCGACATCGGCGCTGACTGGGGGATCGCCGACCCGATCCTGTCGACCCGGGATCAGACCAACCCCCGCCGGTCGGACCTCCCCGCTGACCGCCGGCCTCACGCCGATCTGCGTCGGTAATTCCTTTTCGAAACGAATAGCACAAATAACCGCCGGCCGCCCGGAAACACCTAAATAGCACCGCCGAGAGTATTTATAGCAATAGGTGTTTGACGGCCGCCATCCCGACCAGGCGCTCCTCCACCTGTCCATAGCGG
>JBOGGN010000367.1:0-2018 GCA_050744165.1 Acidimicrobiales bacterium
GTCTTTTTCCACCTGTAGCAACAGCTCTTGCTCGGCTCGGTCGAACGACGTTCGCCACCGCTCGGCGGTTTTTCGCAGCTTGTCGAGTTGGCCGCGGCAGGAACGGATCATCGCCTCGACCGCCTCGGGGGCGGCCCCGCCCTCGGACGTGCGGGTCATCACGATGCGGCGGGGGTCGAGCACCTCGGCCAGGTCGGTGCCGGCCAGCCCCAGGGAATGGCCCCGAAGGCGTTCGGCCTGCTCGTCGAGCATCTCACCGGTGATGTCGAGGCCCCGCAGGCCGGCCCGGCTGGCGGCTCGGACCGTCTCGCCCACCACCACGTAGGCGGTGCGGTAGTCGAGGCCGCAGCGCTGGACGACGTATTCCGCCAGGTCGGTGGCCTGGCTGAAGCCCTTGGCCAGCTCCTCGGCCATGCGGTCCTTGTTGACTCGGAGCGTGCTCACCACGCCGGTCATCAGCCGGGTGACCCGTACGGCCAGGTCGAGGGAGCGGGGGACCTCGCCGTAGGCGAAGATCAGGTTGTCGCTGCGGGCGCTCGGGCTCTTGACCACCGCAAGGAACCCGGAAAGCCGGCCGATCAGCACGCCAGAGGCGCCGCGGACGATCGACAGCGAGTAGGGGTTGCGCTTCTGCGGCATCAGGATGCTGGAGCGGGTGTAGGGACCGGCCAGGTCCACGAAGTCGAACTCCCGGCTGGACCAGATCTCCAGGTCCTCGGCCAGCTTGCTCTGGTTGGAGAGCAGGCTGGCAGTGGTCGAAAGGATGCTGATGAGGCCGTCGACCTGCCACATGGCGTCGCGGGTGTGCTCGATGACCCGGCTGAAGCCGAGCAGCTCAGCCACCGGGTTGCGATCGCCGAGCAGGCGGCTTCCGTTGACGCACCCGGCGCCGCCGGGGCTGGCGTTGACCCAGTCGAGGCAGTCGAGCAGGCGGTGGCAGTCCCGGATGGCGGGGTAGGCGAAGGACAGCACGTAATGCCCGAAGGTCGAGGGCTGGGCCTGCTGGAGGTAGGTCTGGTCGGGCATGAGGGTCTCGACATGGAGCGCCGCCAGGCCGGTGATCCGGTCGGCGAAGGTGATGGCCTGGCTGACCAGATCCACGAGCTGGTCGCGGAGGTGGAGGCGTAGGGCCAGGCGGGTTGCCTCCCGGCGAGGGCGGCCGGCGTGCAGCCAGCCGGCCACGTCGCCGAGGCGCTCCACGAAGTAGTGCTCCCGCGAGTTGTAGGGCTCGCCGTACTCCGGGTCGTAGGGGAAGTCTTCGGCCGGCATCTGGTGCACCTCTCGGAGCAGTGCCAGTAGCTGGCGGGCCGCCTCGGCGGGGATGATGCCCTGGTCGCGCAGGTCGAGCACGTGGGCCATGTCCGCCAGGTTGAGGCCGTGGTGGAGGAAGGGGGCGTCGGCTGTTTCCAACTGGAAGCCGGACTCGACCAGCTCGGGGGCGGGGCGCTCGGTGGGGGGGCCGAGTTCGGACATCAGGTGGGACACAGGGGGCTCCGTTCAACAATTGCGGTCGGGGCAGTCGGGGCAGTCGGGGCAGTCGGGGCGGCGATCGGAGCAGCGGTCGGGGCAGCCGTCGGGGTAGTGGTAGGGGCGGGGGTCTCGGCGGCGGCTCGGAGGTGGTCCAGTGCTGACGGCAGGCCACCGGTGTGCCAGAAGATGATGGGTTGGTCGAAGCCGTCCTCGATCAGCTCGAGCACGACGGCAAACGCCTTGGCCGTGTAGACGGGATCGAGAAGCAGGCCTTCGGTCTCGCGGGCCAAGCGGGCGGCGCGTTCGCCGGCTTCGGAGGCGATGCCGAAGCCCGGGCCACGGGCGTCGACGATCTCGACCGCGTCCGGGCCTGGGGCGCCGTCGGAAACCCCGAGACGGTCGATGCACGATCGGGCTAGGTCCGTCACCGTCCCGTGGATCTGGTCAGGGGGGCGGCTGACGGTGGCACCGACGATGCGGCCGATTCGGGGCGTCAGGTCCTCGTCATTAAGGGACCACGCGACATTTAAGGCGGTATACCGCCTTAA
>JBOGGN010000368.1:0-3343 GCA_050744165.1 Acidimicrobiales bacterium
CCCGACGCCGCCCAGGCCCGAATCGCCAGCGGGCCAGCTTTTTCCGCTTCCATGCGCTGCGCTACCAGCACGAACGGTCGGACCTGGTCGGGCTCGGGCTCGAGGTCGACGGCGGGGACGCCGGACAGCACCACCTCCGAGGCGCCTTCGACGTGGCGGGCCACATATTCGCTGGTCGCGATCTGGCGGTCGATGACGTGGCTTGCCAAGCGCCCCGCGAGGCGCGCCGCGCCCGTGCTCCCTCGGCGGCTGGCGAAGTGCCTGGTGACGACGAGACGGCACTGAAGCAGCGGTTTGGCGATGGCCGAGGCCAGCTCGCCACTGGTCATATGGGCGTGCACCAAGTCGACGCGACGCAATCGCACGAGCCCGGCGAGGGCGGACAGCGGGTCCCCGGCGGCCCGATGCTCGACGCCGGAACCTGCCAGTCCGGCCCTCATACCGGAGGTTTCGCCGCCGAGGACTACGACGTCTATACCTCGCCGGGAAAGCTCAGTCGCGGTGTAGCACAAATAGCGCTCGACGCCGGCGAAACGGGGCGACGCCACGAGATGAACGACGCGCCGGATGGGCGACTCCACAGAGTGGCTACGATACCGGCTGGCGAATGAGTCGCCGCACATCGTGGCACGAGAATCCGTTTCTACCCTTTCCACCCATCGGCTCCTGCGAGCCGCGGCCGTCGGATTGCTGGGAGTCGTCGTAGCCAGCGGTGTGGTCCTTACCGGCGCCGCCTCCAGCCGGTCGGCCGCGTTGGCCCTCGGTTTTGGGGTCGCGTTCTGCGGCGCCGCGGCCGCTATTCGCTTTCGAGGGGCGCTGCTGGTCCTCGTCCCGGTGGCCGCCTACGGTGTCGAGCGGCTGGGACCGGCGAGCGCCAACCTGAGTGTCGCCGACGGCGTGCTCCTGGCGGGGCTCCTCGCCGCGGTTCCCTTCGTCCCTTGGGAGTCGAGATGGCTGCGGCGTATTCTGCTGGCCGCCGCTGCCTACGAGGCGATGCTGGCGTGCGTCGTCGTGGCGCATCCCACCGCGCGAGCCATCGTGGAGTGGGGCCACCGGATCCTGCTGGTCGTCGGAGCGGTACTGGTCGGGGCGTCGCTGGCGCGTCTCGGCGAGATCGCGGTTGCCGTCCGGCTGTATCTGGCCGGGTCCCTCGTCGTCGCCGTGGACTCGATCGCCGTTGCGCTGCGCCACCACTTCGCGCCCTCCTACCCCTTTGGGATCCAGAAGAACGACGCCGGCCTGCTCCTCGCCTACGCCTTCGTGATCGCCATCGGCGCCCCGGGCTTGGCCCGGGTCCCGAAGCGGTACCTGAATTTCCTCCGCATTGTCCTCGTCGTCGGGCTTGTCTGTACCCAGGCGAGGGGGCCGATGATCGCCGCCACCATCGTGGTGGTGGCGCTCCAACTTCGAGGCCACCGGTCGCGGCGGGCGACGGTCATGGTGGTGGTGGCGTCGTTGCTCATGGCCGGTGGGGTGCTGGCCGTTACCGAGGGCCAGATCATCCGGGGCCACAAAACCCCCGGGGTCAGCAAGTTCTACGGCGTCGGGGCCCGGGAAGTTACCTATAAGCAGGCGCTCACGATCTGGTCCCACGACATGTTCCTGGGAGCCGGTCTTCGGTATTTCCGTGACCCAACCTTTCAGACCACCGAACCGCACGACTTGTTTGTGGAAGGTTTGGCCGAGAGCGGGGTGTTCGGCGTCCTGGCCCTCGGCGTTCTGCTGGGCGCCACCTGGTTGGCCCTTCGCCGACTGGACAGCGATGCGGCTGTACTGGCGCGGTGCCTCCTGGTGATGCAGTTCACGGCCGGGCTGGCAGACATCTACTGGGTCGCCGGACGGGCCTCCTTTCCCTGGATGTTGGTGGGCATGGCGGTGGGAGTCGACGCAATGCGCATCCGACGCGCCCGCCAGGACCAGGCGGGCCTGCCGGCGGGCGCCAACGCGGCCGCGTGACGTCCACCGCGCTGGCAGGGGATC
This sequence comes from Acidimicrobiales bacterium, assembly GCA_050744165.1. Classification (GTDB taxonomy): domain Bacteria; phylum Actinomycetota; class Acidimicrobiia; order Acidimicrobiales; family Palsa-688; genus JBOGGN01. Next base: position 1,981 of record JBOGGN010000368.1, read on the forward strand.
GTGGAGCTCCGTTGCGCCCGTCGATCGATGCCCTGCGCATTTACCACTCCGGCGTCGTGACCGACTACCGCCAGCGCGATCGGGAGCTCCTGCGCCATGGCGTCCGGGTCGTGCTCGTCACCGCCCGGCGATGGAACGAGGGTGGCGGCACGGTCACCCTGAACCCGGCCAACGACCGGTTCGTCGTCGGCGTCGGCACCCTGGGGCGCCACCCGTATCTCTTCGTCTACGACCCCCGGCCGCTGGTGCGCCTGCTGCGCAGCCGGCACTTCGACGTCATCGACGCCCACGAGGAGCCAGCGGCGCTGGCGACCGCAGAGATCGTGCTTCTCCGCCGGTTGCTGCAACCGCGGGCTCGGCTGACCATGTACTCGGCCCAGAACATCCCAAAGCGCTACCCGCTGCCCTTCCGCTGGCTCGAGCGGCTGGCGTTGCGTTCCGCCGACGCGGTGCACTGCTGCAACCAGGCGGCAGCCGACAACCTCCGCGCCAAGGGGTTCACCGGGCGGCTCTCGGTCCTCGGCCTCGGGGTCGACGTCGCCAACTTCCGGCCTGCCGACGCCGACCAGCCCGCGAACGCCGGACCCACCACCGGCGGGTTGCGGGTCGGGTTCGTCGGTCGCCTCGAGGCTCGCAAGGGTGTCTGGGTGCTCCTCGATGCCATGGCTCAGCTGGCCGCCGCGGGCGTGACCTTGACTTTCTTCGGAGATGGGCCAGACCGCCTCGACCTGCAGGGAGAAATTGAACGGCGCGGTCTCAGCGCGTCGGTGCGGGTCGAAGGCTTCCGCAACTACGACGACCTGCCTGCGGTCTACCGGGCCCTCGACGTGGTGTGCGTTCCCTCTCTTCCCACGGCGCGCTGGGTCGAGCAGTTCGGACGGGTGGCGGTCGAGGCGATGGCGTCGGGCGTTCCGGTCGTCGCCTCGACCTGTGGCTCCCTGCCCGAGGTCATAGGCGACGCAGGACTGCTGGTTCCCCCGGGGGACGTGCCGGCGCTGGTCGACGGGCTGACCCGCTTGGCCAACGACGCCGGACTGCGCTCAGAGTTGGCGCAGCGGGGCCGGGTGCAGGCGCAGCAATACGACTGGTCTGAAATCGCCCAAGCCCAACGGCGGCTGTACCTCGAGGTCCTCAAGTGAACCTCATCGCTGGCGGAGTGGGCGCCGCCAGCGAACCAGCCGACACCGACACGGGGTCGCCGGCTGGCCTGGACGTCGTGATCGTGACCTACCAATCAGCGCCGCACCTTGCGTCCTGCCTGGCGGCGCTACCGACGGACGCGCGGATCGTCGTGGTGGACAACAACTCGACCGATGACAGCGCCGCCATAGCCGGCGAACACGGTGTGCCCGTCCTCTGGAAC
>JBOGGN010000369.1:0-16262 GCA_050744165.1 Acidimicrobiales bacterium
TGTCCTGGACGGTGACGTTCTGGATGAGGTTGCGGGCACCCCCGTCGATCTCCACTCAGCACGCGAAGTGCTGAACGGTGCCGTTGCGCACCGTCGCCCCCCGTACACCACGCACCAGGATGCCGGGCGCGTCGACCCCGCTGTTGGCGTCACCGGAGATGGTGTGGCCGCCGAGGTCGAGGATGACGTGGTCGGCGGCGACGATCAACGCCGGGCCACCGGCGCACGCCAGATCGGCAACAAGTGTGGTGTCTTCGGTGATCTCCTGGCCACACGTCGGGTTAGCCATGTGGTGGGCCCTCCCTTCTTTCAGCAGCAGGGAACAAGTGTGACAGATCGGCACAGGCGGCACGGACAGCGAGAAGCCGCTCTTCACGGGTGTAGCACCCGGCCATGCCGGCGGGCGGGTCGAGGACCCAGTAATGGCTGATGCCGGCGGTGGCGTACACCCGCGCCGCCACAGGACAACTTATTTACACAGCCCTAACACAACCCCTTACGGGTTCCTTATATAGTTCGCCGCCAATGTCGCGATCCTTCGGGCTCCGCGTGGCTGCCCCGGCTGCGGACGGCGCTCCTCCCTCGGACGACGCCTCCGCGGGCGCGAAAGGACTGGCCGGCGCCGGGCCTGGGGGGGCCGGCAGCCCTCCTGGCACTGGTCCGTCGCCCGATGGCGAGCGAGGCACGTCGGCCGGCCAACGGTGGTCCCGCCACCACGTCGAGGTGCCCGAAACGGCCGGCTACCGGCTCAAGTCTCGCCTCCTCGGCTCGCCCCTGCCCACGGTCGAGTTGGCCCACGAGCGCCTTGGGAAGCCCACTGCCCTGGCGGTCTTCGCGTCCTACAACCTGTCGTCGTCGGCGTACGCCACCGAGGAGATCCTTCGGATCCTGGTACCCGCCATCGGGGTAGCCGCCTTCTCGCTGGTGGTGCCGGTCACCATCGCGCTGCTGGTGGTCCTGGGCTTCCTCATCCTCTCCTACCGCCAGACGATCAAGGCCTATCCGAGTGCCGGTGGGGCCTACATCGTCACCAAGGACAACTACGGCAAAACGCCCGCCCTGGTGGCCGGCGTCTCGCTGCTTACCGACTACGTCCTGACGGTGGCCGTGTCGGTCGCCGCAGGCACCGCCGCCCTCGCCTCAGCGATTCCCGGCTTGCAGCCCTGGGTGGTGCCGATCTCGGTGGCCTTCATCGCCCTCATCGCCTTCGGCAACCTCCGTGGCGTCAAGGAGTCGGGCAAGGTGTTTGCCGTCCCGACCTATTTCTTCTTGTTCAACATGGCCGCCCTGCTCGGCTGGGGGGCGTTGAAGATGATCGGGTCCGGGTTGCCCAAGCAAAGCCTCCACCAGGCAGGGCTGGTGCACATCGGGTCGGCGGGCAACGGGTTGTTCATGGGGGCCGCCCTGTTCGTGGTGCTCCGCGCCTTCGCCTCAGGTGGCGCCGCCGTCACCGGCGTCGAAGCCATCTCCAACGGTGTCCCCGCGTTCAAGGAGCCGTCCTGGCGAAATGCCCGCACCACCTTGGTCTGCATGGGCTCGTTGCTCGGCGTGATGTTCCTCGGGCTGTCGATACTGGCGGCCCAGGTGCACGCCACCCCCTTCGCGGGGGGCACACCGACGGTCATCTCCCAGGTCGGCAAGCTCGTCTACGGCACCACCACGGCGGGCCACGTGCTCTTTTACCTGTTGCAGGTCGGCACCACCTTGATCCTGGTCCTGGCCGCCAATACCAGCTTCGCCGACTTCCCACGCCTGGCCAGCTTCGCCGCCGCCGACGGGTTCATGCCCCGCCAACTGACCAAGCGAGGGCATCGTCTGGTCTTTTCCAATGGGGTTTTGGCCCTGGCTGCGGCCGCCACGGTTCTGGTAGTCGCCACCGACGCAAAGGTCAGCCGGCTGATCCCGCTGTATGCCATCGGGGTCTTCACCAGCTTCACCCTGTCGCAGTCCGGGATGGCCAAGCATCACTGGACCAACCGTGAGCCCGGTTGGCGCCGGGGCATGGCGATCAACGGCACCGGTGCCGTGCTGTCGCTGGTCGTCGACGTCATCATCTGTGTCACCAAGTTCGCCGAGGGCGGCTGGGTGGTCGTCGTCGCCGTCCCCGTGCTGGTCATCTTGCTGTTGCGCCTCAACAACCAATACGTGTCGGAGGCCGAAGAACTCCGGGAAAACGCCCCGCTGGCGGCGGTGGCGCCGGTACGCCGGGGGCACAGCGTCCTCATTTTTGTCGACCAGTTGGACCTGGCCGCGGCTCAAGCCATCCGCTACGCCCGCAGCCTGTCACCCGACGAACTGCGGGCCGTCCACTTCTCCATCGATGCCGACCGGGCGTCTGAGCTGCGCCAGGCGTGGGGTGAGCTCGGCCTGTCGCGCATCCCGCTGGACATCGTCGACTGCCCCGACCGCCGCCTCGGCCGGGCGGCGGTGGAGTTGGTGGCCGACCTCCTGGACGAGAAGGAAACCGAAGTTACCGTCCTCCTGCCCCGCGTGGAGTACGCCCGCAGCTGGCACCGGCTCCTCCACGACCGCACTGCCCGCCAGTTCGCGACCGCCCTGGCCAACGTGCCCCACGTCGGCGTGACGCTCATGCCCTATCACCTGGGGGGGGCCGGCACCGCCGTGCCTGACCTGGCGGAGCTGGCGGTGCTGGCGGATCGCCGGCCGTCGAAGAAGGCCCACGAGGTGCCGCCGGTCGACTCCCTGCCCGCTGGTCTGTCCGCCCCGGCCGAGACGGTCCCCATTGGCAGCCTCCAGTTCCGCCAGCGGGCGACGATCGTCGGCCGGGTTCGCCAGGTGCGGGTCCAGCCCCGCGACGGCGTGGCCACCATCGAGGTCACGGTGAGCGACGACAGTGGCGACGTCCGGCTGGTGTTCCTCGGGCGACGCCACATCGCGGGAATCGTCTGCGGAAGCTTCCTTTCGGCCCAGGCCATCGTCGGCCAGCGAGGGGGGCGGCTCGAAATGCTGAACCCGCTTTACACCCTGCTCATCCCGGACTAGTTCCACTGAACGGAGTCCGTCGATGCCCACGCTTGGGTGGCGACTCCCGTAGCTTCGAGCCATGGAGACAAGGAAGCTGGGTTCGGAGGGGCTTTTGGTATCGGCGCTGGGCTTGGGATGCATGGGGATGTCCCAGGCCTACGGTCCCGCCGACGAGCAGGAATCGATCGCCACCCTGCTTCGGGCGTTGGATCTCGGGGTCACCTTCTTCGACACCGCCAACGCCTACGGCCTCGGTCACAACGAGCAGCTGGTGGGCCGCGTCCTGCGCCAACACCGCGGCCAGGTGGTGCTGGCCACCAAGTTCGGCATCGCTGACCGCCGAGACGGCCACATGGTGGTCAACGGGCGGCCCGAGTACGCCAGGTCCTGCTGCGAGGAGTCTCTGCAACGCCTTGGGATGGACACCATCGATCTGTACTACCTGCACCGAGTGGACAAGCAGGTGCCGATCGAGGAGACCGTCGGGGCCATGTCGGATCTGGTGACGGCCGGCAAGGTGCGCTACCTCGGGCTCTCCGAAGCGTCGGCGGCGACCATCCGTCGGGCGCATGCGGTGCATCCGATCAGCGCCCTGCAAAGCGAATGGTCGTTGTTCAACCGGGAGCCCGAGCTCACCGTCCTGCCGACCTTGCGCGAGTTGCACATCGGTTTCGTGCCCTTCAGCCCTCTCGGCCGGGGACTGCTCACCGGCGCCGTCACCGACACATCGGCCTTGAGCACCGACGACTTCCGGCGCTCCAATCCTCGATTCCAGGCCGAGCACTTCGACCACAACCTCCAGCTGGCAAAACGGATTGGCGACATGGCGGCCGAAAAAGGATGCACACCGGGACAGATCGCGCTGGCGTGGCTGTTGGCGCAAGGCGACGATGTCGTGCCCATACCCGGCACCAAGCGCCGCCGCTATCTCGAGGACAACGTGGGGTCGCTCGACGTCGCCCTGGACCCCGGGGACCTGGCCCACTTGGACGAGCTGCTGCCGGTCGGCGCTCCCTCGGGCGCCCGCTACCAGGACATGAGCGCCATCGATGCCTGAGCGCCTACGGCGGCGTCGGACCGGCTGGCCAGGTGCGATCGACGTCTGAGCGGCTACGGCGGCGTGCGGACCGGCGGACAACGACGCCCGAGCGGCTACGGCGGCGTCGGCCGGCTGGCCTGGTGCAGTGCCCTCAGCCGGCGATGTGGCCGAGCACGGCCGCAAAGCCTTCGAGGTCCACGGCCCGATTCTCGCCCAGGGGTTGCACGCAAACGTGGTCGGCACCCGCCGCCAAGTGAGCTCGGACCCGCTCGGCGATGTCAGCGGGCGCCCCGGAGGGCACCAGGGCGTCGACGAGACGGTCGCTGCCGCCACCTGCAAAATCCCCGTCGTCGAAGCCGTACTGGCGGAGGTTGGAGAGGTAGTTGGGCAGCTGCAGGTAGGTGGCCAGATAGTGGCGGGCGATCTTGTGGCCCGCGCCGTCGGGGTCGTCGGTGACGACGACGGCCTGCTCCGGTGCCAGGAGGGGACCGGAGCCGAGCACCTGTCGGGCCGCTCTCGTATGGTCCGGCGTCACCAGATACGGATGGGCGCCGGCCGAGCGGTCCCGCGCAAGGGCGAGCATCTTCGGGCCGAGCGCCGCAAGGACGCGAGGCGGGGTTTTCTTCTTGGTGGCCGTCACGGCGTCGAGATCGTCGAGGAAGGCGCGCATGGCAGCTAAGGGGCGCTCGTAGGTACGGCCGAGCTTGTTCACGAGGGACTCGTGGCTGACCCCGAGGCCGAGCACGAAGCGGCCGGGGTAGGCATCCTCGATGGCTGCCGCTTCGGCGTGCAGGGCGTCAGGCGCCCACGCCCAGATGTTGACGATGCCAGTCGCCACCACCAGGGAGTCGGTGGCGGCCAGCATGGCGGCGCGCCGCGCCAAGGCCTCGGGGTCGGCATTGCCGCCGCCGACCCACAACGCCTTCACGCCCAAGGCTTCGGCTCGGACGGCAACATCCGCCGCCTGGTCCCCTGGTGGCGGCGAGATCCACAGGCCGACCGAGCCGAGGCGCTCGGGGAGTTCTGTCACGTTGTCAACCTCCTTTGGGCTCCACCGGTCGCCCTTTGCCGGCGGCGTCGAACTGCCAGTCGGTAGGTGTTCTTCCCCACGCATCCGCTGGAGGAACTATGGCGCCGGGGGAACAGCTCAGGCCCTGACGGCGTAAGGCTTGCTCGGCGTCGCGGCCCACGTTCGTCAGATCTCCGGCCGCGGCCTTCCGATCCCTGCAAATCACCAGTTGGGCGCCACCTGCCGGACCGGCACGTCTGGTGCTCGAACGCGGGCAGAGACTTGGGTGCCGCGGGCAAAGACTTGGGTACCGCGGGCAAAGACTTGGGTAAATCTGGTGCTCTTGGTGCCAGTTTCGACGGAAATACGACACCAGCGGTGCCAAGAGTCACGAATTGACCCAAGACAGATTCCGACGCCACCACCCGTCTTGTCGCCGCGTGAGTCCCTTGGGTCACGCCCATTGGGTCCTTTGGCGCCGAAGACGTCGGCCGAAAGATGCTGGCGGGGCGGAGCAGAGTGGCCCAAAGACCCACCGCCAAGGGACAGGTCTTCGGGCCACCGTCGTCGCGGCCGCTGGCCGCCTCTCGACCCTATGGCCGGCGAGGGCCTGTGGCCGCGTGTTGCCCGTATCAGCCGGGCCGGACCCGATGGCACGGCAGGCGCACGACGAAGCGACAGCCGGGACCTTCGTTGCGAACCAAGATTTCACCGCAATGGGCTTCGACCAGACCCCGGGCGACGGCCAGCCCGAGTCCGCCGCCACCGTCGCCCGGGCTGCGGGCCGAGTCACCCCGGTAGGCCATCTCGAAGACCCGGTCCAGGTCGGCCTCGGGGATGCCGCCGCAGGCGTCGAGCACCGAGACCACCGCTGAGGAGCTGGCTCGGTCGACCTCCGCGTCGACCACCACCACGCCCCCCGCCGGCGTGTGGCGGATGGCGTTGTCGAGCAGGTTGCGCACGACCCGGACCATCTCGGCGCTCGACAACTCCACCGTGCCGGTGTCGCGTACCAGGCTGCGGACCTCGATGCCCTTGGCCGAGGCCGCGACTGCCGCACCGGACACGGCGTCGGACACCAACTCGTCGAGGGGCACGGGTTCGAAACTGAGGCTGAGAGAACCGGCGTGGATCCTGGACAGCTCGAAGAGGTCGTTGACCAGGCCCGCCAGCCGGTCGGCTTCCCTACGGATCGTCCGGTGGTAGCGGGCCACGGTGTCAGGGTCGTCGACGATTCCATCCTCGAGGGCTTCGACCATGGCCCGGATCCCGGCCAGTGGAGTTCGGAGGTCGTGAGACACCCAGGCGACCAGTTCTCTGCGGCTGGCATCCAGGGCGCTGGCTTGTTCCCGGGCCGCTGCCAGCCGGGCCGAACTCCGCCGCAGCTCGGCCGCCAACTCGGCCACCTCGGCGGGGAGGTCAGCGTCGATGCCAGGGGCAGCCGGCCGGGTCTCGGTAGTCGACCGAGGTTGTGGCCCGACCTCCCGGTCCGACGCCGGCTCCGACTCGCCGAGGCGGCGGGCCATCTCCCCCACCGACCGCACGGCGCCCGTCACTCGCCGGCTGAACAGGATCGACAGGATGAGCCCGATGCCGCTGGCGCTGCATAACACGACCCAGAGGACCCAGAGGTCGTGGGACATCAGGAACATGTGCGCCGTCGCCCACGCCACGCCGATGGCCGCTGCCAGCACCGGCGCCAACGCGGCCACCGCCGCTTGCACGCCCACGTTGCTGTGTCGCAGGGCGTGTAGCCACACCGCCGCCACGGCCCCGGCCATAGCGGCGCCCACCGTGGAGTAGAGGACCAGCCGCACCGCCTCGTGCATCGGGAGGCCGCCGAGGGCCGCGACCACGGCTGCGGTTACCACGCCGCCAAGGCCGACGGCGACGAGCACCAGCCAATCCCGCCGCCTCACCGCAGCCACCCAGGGCGCCGACTCATCGCAGCCAACGCGGTCCTGTCACGCACCGTCACGGCCCGTCCCAGCCCCATGGCCCGACATGTCCGCGGTTCACGGCTCGAACCGGTACACGACGCCCCAGACCGTACACACGAACCTCGGCTCCGACGGGTCTGCCTCGACCTTTTCCCGCAGCCGCCGCACGTGCACCGTGACCGTCGAGGTGTCGCCGTAACTGAAACCCCACACGTCCTGCAGCAGCTCCTCCCGCCGCAGCGCCCGGCGGGGGTTGCGCATCAGGTACACCAGGAGGTCGAACTCCTTGACGGTGAGCGCCACCAGCCGCCCATCCACTCGCGCCTCGTGGGCCACAAGGTCCACTTCCAGGGCTGGGCCAGCGGCGTCTCCGGCCCGCAGTTGCTCAGTCGGTCGGGCCCCGCTCGCGTGGCCGCCGAGGGGACCGCTGGCTCGACGGAGCACGGCTTTCACCCGGGCGGTCAGCTCCCGGGGTGAGAAGGGCTTGGCGATGTAATCGTCGGCCCCCAGTTCCAGGCCCGCGATCCGGTCGGCTTCCTCGCCCCTGGCGGTGAGCATGATTACCGCCACGGGGGCCACAGCTCGAAGCCGGCGGCAGATTTCCAGCCCACCGAGGGACGGCAGCATGAGGTCGAGTACCACCAGGTCGGGGAGTTCGGCCAAGGCGGCATCGAGCCCCGCCTGGCCGTCGGCAACAACCTGGACCCGGTAGCCCTCTCGTTCCAGGTACCGGGCGACCACCTCGGCGACGTTGGGGTCGTCCTCGATGATGAGCACCCGGGCGGTCATCGGAGGAGCGTCCACCACGGTTGCATGATTGCCAGTGCGTCAGCCTTGCGCCCGCCGCGAGGCGGCGAGTTCATCAAATCGTCAGCACCGTGCCTACAACCCCAGGTCCCGTTGGCACGCCACCACCGCCTGGTAGGCCTGCTCCAGCTCCGCGAGCGCGCCCTGCACCGCCTCCGGGGGCGCAGGCTCCGGGGCCCAGCGACGAGGGAGCTGCTCGGTCGCCAGCAGGGACTCCACTGCCTGAGACGCGTTGCGAAGGCGGTGGTGGGCGATGCGTAGCTGCTGGCGTTGCTCGGCGGACAGCCCCTCCTCGGCCATTGCCGCACGTTAGCCGGGCGCGTAAATCATTCGCACGGACCGTCGCCAGACGGTACAAATGGGGCGTTCACATTTTCTGGCACCCGAAAGGAGGGCCCCGGATGGCAAATACCCACTTCATGGCAATCCGCGATGAAGGCCCGACGGGCGCCGGACTTCTGACGTTCTGAGCCCGTCGCACCGTTGTTTCCGCTGGCCACCGCTGTGGCCGTGACCGGCGGCCGGTAATTCCCGCTCTTTTCCGTCTTGAAGGAGAACCTGAAATGTTGAACGAATCCCCGGCGCGCCAACCAAGCGCCATCTGGCGGCGCGACGCCCTCGAGAGAGGAGTACCAGCCGATCGCCAGCAAGAAGCCGCCGATCCGAGGCAAGCCTCCTCCGCCCCAAGCCAAGCCTGCGCCGGTCCGAGCCAGACACCCGACCGTCGGGTCCTCAGGCCCAGCGCTGATGCCAACCGTTCGCACCGCCCAAGCCGGTGGCGTCGGCGGTCAACCAGTTCCACCTACTTGCCCACCGGCCTTCTCAATCAGCCGCCAGTGGGCCCGGCGCTGCAACCCGGGATCCTCCCCTCCCGGTCCACCCGGCGCCCGTGGTAACCGGCGCCGAGCCGGGCGACCAAAGGGCCACGGTCCGGCGCCCGGGCCGGGCCACCAAGGCCACGGTCCAGCGCCCAAGGCGACGGCTACGACCCGTTGATCTCGATGAGCACAGGCGCCCCCCGCCGCGGGCGGCAATCCGCACACCTGCGGTGAACCCCCGATGCGGGGCGGCGTCCCTGGCCGCCCGCTGAGGACATGACATCGAGGCCGCCCGGGGCGTCACCACCACCCGGGCCCCCAGCCGGACTGACACCCGACCGCCTTCGCGGGCGTCGACCCATCCCAAGCACCACCGCCGCCGAGTCTCGATGCCAAATCGCCGCGGCGGAGCGCGGTGATTTGGCATCGAGGGTTTCCGGCGACGACGTATGGTGCCCGCCATGGCTCCGGAAGGCGCTTTCCTGGCCATTCCGAGGACGTACCAAGACGCCCCGAAAGCGCAGCTAGTCGCCGAGGGCGAATCGGACCTCGTCGCCTTCGCGCCCGATGGCCGTGAAGCCCAACTTGGCGAGCAGCCTCTGCGACGCAAGATTTGACGGCTCGGTGCCGGCGTTGATGACCGCGGTTCCGGCCTCTGCGAAGAGCCAGGCGCACATGCCCCGCACCGCCTCGGTGCCGTAGCCGCACCCCCGAAACGGCCGGGCCAAGCCGTAGCCGATCTCTACCCCCCCGTTTGCATCCGGCCAGTCGAAGGTGCCGCAGTCCCCGACGATCCGGCCGTCGAGGGTGATGAACCACCCCGGCGGCGGGTCGTCCCGGATCAGGGTCCTCATGGCGTCGACGGTGTCGTCATGGGGCCATCCGTCCCCGGCGGCCAAGCCCGAGAGGTCACCTTCGAGTACTGCCGCGGCCGCGGCCGTCGTGACCGGCTCGAGTACCAACCGCTCGGTAGGGATCGGCCGGACGGCCGGGCGCGGCGGCATGACAGCCTCAGGGAGTGGTCGTGGCGGTGGTCGTTGGAGCCAGCTTCGGGATGACGACCGCTGGTGGAGTGACCGGCTGCGCCTGTCCAAGCCCCGACAAGACGCTTTGCGCCCTGGGGAAGGCGTTGTAGACCGGTGCGCCGTTGACGTCCTCGGAGTAGGTCGTCGAAAGCGGCCGGCCGTTGCTGTCGGTGTAGGGGCACAGGTTGTTGATCGGCTCGCCGTTTTGGTCGTAGATCAGGACCGGGCTGAGCAGGGAGCCGTCGGGGCCGTAGACGTACAGGTTGGTGATGTCCTGCCCGGCGCCGTCGGTCAGGCACCCGTTCTGGCTGAAGGGACCGCTCTGGCTGACGGGGCCGTACTGGTTCGAAGCCGAAGCCGACTCCGCGCGGCTGACCCGCCCGAGCAGCACGATCGCAAACAGGACGAGCACGATGTTCACCCCTATGGCGAGCACCCGCCGCCGCTTCCCGGCTCGTGGGCGCTGCCCGAGGCGCACCGACAGCGGCACCGCGACGACCACCGCCAGGAACCCGATCAGGGCGCTGCCCGCCAGGTGGGGGAACGGAAAGCCGGGGTAAGAACCATGCCCGTTCTCGATTGACGCCAGCAACGAGACGGCGAAGTAGGCGCGCCCGATCCACCACGCGGTCCGCACGACCGGGCCCAGGCGGGCCGCTTCCTGGCCGAGCAGGGTGTGCCGGACGCGGCCAGCGGTCCGCCCGGCCCACGACGCGGTCCGCCACAGCAGTTTTGGGGTCCCGACGTCGGAGGCGTAGCCGGCCGATGCCAGCAGTTCGTTGGCATAGGACCGGGCGGGCCCCAGCCGCTCGGCGATCGACGAGTCCGGCTCGGCCGACATCTCCCTCAGGTGCTCGGTCAGGTCCTCGAGGATCTCGTCGCGCTCGTCGGCGGGAACAGCGCCGAGGTACGACGCCACCTCCTTCACGTAGGCGTCAGCCTCCGGAGTCAATGTGTCGTGCATCGCCGTGGTCATGCCTCGTCCCTCCCGCACTCATCGATCAAGCCGTCCATGGCTTCTGCGAACCCCTTCCACTTCTTGACCCACGTGTCGAACAACTCCCGCCCCGTCGGGGTGGCCCCGTAGTATTTGCGGTACGGGCCCTCCTCCGACGCCACCACGTACGACTTGAGCGCCCCTGCCTGGTACAGGCGGCGCAGGGTGCCGTAGACCGACGCGTCGCCGATGTCCTCGAACCCGGCACCCTTCAGGCGCCGGATGATGTCGTAGCCGTAGCCGTCCTCGTCGTGCACCACGGCGAGCACTGCCAGGTCCAGGACCCCCTTCAGAAGCTGGGTGGTATCCATCCCCGCCCTCCTCTCGTCCGGATAGTACCACGGCTTACGTAGTAGTGGAAGGCCACGCAGAATCGGAGGGTGGCGCGGCCCTCAGTTCGCGGGCGAAGCGGGCGGCTGCGGGGGCGCCGACTGCGCGTCACGGGCGTAGCTCGCCAGGCCCCGGATCAAGACGTCGAGTCCGAACTCGAAGCGGGCATCGGGCGTCCCGGCGCCCATCAGCAGGTCGATGGCCGCCAGAGTATGGGGAAAGCGCTCGGGCGGCAGCGCCAGGAGGTACTCCCGGATCATGCCCACGATCTGCTCGGGAGGCAGGTCCTCGCCCGTGGGTGAGGCGAGGCCCAAGCTCTCCTCGAAGGCGTAGGCCCCGACGTAGAGGGCCAAAAGGTCGCCCGCCAGGGCGATGACCCAGTCGGGCAGGCCGACCGGCTTCAAAAGCCGAAACTGCCACTCGGCCATCTCCGCGATTGCCGGCGCCGAAGGGATCCGCCCGAGCGAGATGCGGGCGACGTCGCGGTGGCTGTGCATGACCGCCCGAATCTTGCGAGCCACCTCCTTGGCCTGTTCCATCCAGTGTTCCGGGTCCGGTTCGGGGAGCTCCACCTGCTCGATGATCCGCTCGAACAAAAGTTGCAGCAGCTCGTCCTTGTTGTGCACGTGCCAGTACAAGGACGCGGCGCCGACGCCGAGCTCCTCCCCGACCCGGCGCATCGAAAGGCCTTCCATGCCGTACTTGTCGAGGACCCGGTAGCTGGCGTCGATGATCGCCTCCCGGGTGATCGGGACGCGAGGTGGCGTACGCCGGGCGGCTGGGCGCCACGGCGGCTCGGGAAGCTGGCCGTCGGCCATGGCCGATGCCTGCGGCGCCATGGCTTGGGCGCCGGCGCGGGGCTCTTCCACCTCGTCCTCGCCATCGCGTTGGTCGGACACGGAATCCATAGTAGATCACCATTCCATTCTCGAACAGTGTTTGACAACCTACCACCGGTCGGTTTAAAGTTCTGTTCGTTCCTCGAACACTGTTCAAGCAAGGAGTTGCTACCCATGTCCCCAATCATCGAAGCCCACGACCTGCGCAAGCGCTTCGGAAAGACAGTCGCCCTCGACGGCCTCGACGTGGTCGCCGAGTCGGGCCAGGTGCTGGCCGTCCTCGGCCCCAACGGCGCCGGCAAGACCACCTTCGTCCGCCTGATCGCGACTCTTCTCCGGCCCGACGTCGGGACGCTGCTGGTCGCCGGCGAGGACGTCGCCCGTCACCCCGAGCGAGTACGCCGGGTGATCGGGCTGGCCGGTCAGTACGCCGCCGTCGAGCCCACCATGACGGGCCGGGAAAACCTGGAGATGGTGGCTCGACTGTTCGGCTTGAGCCGGCCCGCCGCCAAGGCTGAGGCGACCGACGTCCTTCAGGTCATGGGCCTGACCGACGCCGGCAACCGCCTCGTCCGCGGCTACAGCGGCGGTATGCGCCGACGGCTCGACTTGGGCGCCAGTTTGGTGGGCTCGCCCCGCCTACTGCTCTTGGACGAGCCGACCACTGGGCTCGACCCCCGCAGCCGCATTGAGCTGTGGGACGCCATCAGTGGGCTGGTGGCCCGGGGCACCGACGTGCTCTTGACCACCCAGTACCTGGACGAGGCCGACCGCCTGGCCAGCCGGATCGTGATCATCGACCAGGGTCGCGTCGTGGCCGACGGCACGTCGGCGGAGCTGAAGCAGCGGGTGGGCGGCAACGTCATCGAGATCCACGTCCGCCATCGCACCGATCTGCCTCGGGTGGCCTCGGTGCTCGCCCGTCTGCGCCATCCTGGCGATGCCGACCCGGTCGTGGACGAGACCACCCGACGGGTGACGAGCGATGTCGACGCCGGCATGGAATCCCTGATGGCCGCCATGCGCTCGCTGATCGACGGTGGCATTGAGATCGAGGACGTCGCGGTGCGCCAGCCGAAGCTGGACGAGGTGTTTCTGGCCCTGACCGGCAAGGCGCTCGAATCCGACGGCCACGCCTCCGAGGCCACTGCCGCCTAATCCGCGTTACCCACCACCGACCTGAGCCGCTGGCATGTGCCCGGCTTTGGGGCGTGCCTGCGCCTTTTCCCCAGCTCAACCCGCACAAGGAGATCCCCGCTATGTCCACCTTGACCCTCGCCACCCCTCGCTCCGCCGAGGCGGTGCCCAATCGCACCACCGGGCAGATTGCCAGCGTGCTGCCCATAGCCAAACGCCAGCTGCTGAAGTTCCTGCGGACCCCGCAGCTGGTCGTGTGGAGCACGTTGCAGGGCGCCATGTTCCTCTTGATCTTCCGGTACGTCTTCGGCGGCGCCATCCGGTCGTCGGGGCTCAGCTATGTCGACTTCCTGGTGCCCGGATTCGTCGCCACCTCGGTCCTGTTCAACGGGATGGGGGCGGCCACCGGCATCGCCGACGACATGCAGCAGGGCTTCATCGACCGGCTGCGGTCGCTACCCATCCCCCGTTCGTCGGTCCTGGTGGGGCGGGCCGTGGCCGACGTCGTGCTCGTCGCCTGGAGCCTGGTGGTGACCACGGGCATCGGCTTCGCCGTCGGGTTCCGGCTGCACGGCTCCATCGGGGCGGGGCTGGGCGCCCTGGCACTGTGCCTCCTGTTCGGGTTCGCCTTCGAGTGGGTCTTCATCGCCCTCGGCATGATGGCCGGCAATGCCCAGGCAGCCCAGGGCATCGGCTTCATGGTGTTCCCGCTGACCTTCGTTTCCAGCGCTTATGTGCCCACCTCGTCGATGCCCGGATGGATGCAGGCCTTCGCCAACCACCAGCCGATCACCTACATGGTCGACAGCGTCCGGGCCCTCGCGTCGGGGCCGGCCACCCGACACGCCCTCGGGCACCCGGCGTCGTATTTCGTGGTCTGGGCACTCGTGTGGTCGGCCATCATCATCGGCGCCTTTGCTCCCTTGGCGGTCGCCCGGTACCGCAAGGGTTAGGGTCGCCGCCGGTGTCGTTCAGCGGTCCACCTCGTGGACCTGGCCCGCCTCCACTAGGAGGGACCGGTCGAACTCGACGGCTTCCAGCAGCCAGCGATCGTGGCTGACGCAGATGAGGGTGCCGCCGAAGGCGTTCAGCGCCGACTCGAGCTGCTCGATGGCGGGCAGGTCGAGGTGGTTGGTGGGCTCGTCGAGCACCAGGCAGTTGGTGCCGCCCGCCATGAGCTCGGCCAGGGTCAACCGGGTGCGCTCGCCCGGGGACAGCGCTGCCTGGGGACGCCCGGTGTGCTCGGGTCCGAGCCCGAACTTGGCAAGCAGCGACCGCGCTTCGGGCTGCACCAAGCCTGTGGTCGCCATGAAGGAGGCCAGCACCGGCTCCTCGGCCCGCTGCCGGCCCTGGTCGATGGTGCCGAAGACGACCGATGGGCCCGCCCACCGGGTCCCGGCGAACAACGGCTCCCGGCCAAGGATCGTCCGCAGCAGGGTCGACTTGCCCGAGCCGTTGGGACCGAGCACCGCGATGCGCTCCGCCCAACCCACCTCCAGGTCGACGGGTCCGAGGGCGAAGGAGCCTCGTTCCACCACTGCACCGGAGAGGCGGGCGACGAGGTCGCCGCTGCGCCGTTCCGGGGCCAGGGACAGCTGCAGCCGCCAGCCTTCCCAGGGTTTGTCGACCACGGCAAGGCGGTCCAGCCGACGCTCGCTGGCCCGCACCTTGGCGGCCTGTTTCTCGGTTCGGTCCCGGGCATAGCCCTGCTGCATCTTGTCGTGGTCCCCGGGCTTTCGTTTCTTGGCGGCCACGCCGTGCTCCGACCAGGTCCGCTGCCTGCGGATCCGCTCGGCGAGCTGCTGGCGCTCGGCGGTATAGCTGCGGTACGCCTCCCCCTGTTGGCGGCGGCCCAGCGCCCGGGCGTCGACGTAGTCGCTCCAGCCGCCGGCGTACTCGACCGATCGGTGCGACTCCTCCTGGATCTCGACGATCCGGTTGACCGCACGGTCGAGAAAGGCCCGGTCGTGGGAGACGACCGCAACGCCGCTACCCACCCCGGCCAGGAACCGCTCCAGCTGGTCCAGCCCTCCGAAGTCGAGGTCGTTGGTCGGCTCGTCCAGCAGCAGCACGTCGAAACGGGCGAGCAGGATCGCCGCCAAGCCCGCCCGCGCGGCCTGGCCTCCTGACAGGGCCGTGATGGCCACGTCAAGGCGGTCGGCGAGGCCAACGTCGGCGCACACCGACGCCGCCCGGGCCTCGAAGTCGTCACCGCCTCGGGCCAAGAAGGCGTCGAGCGCCTCGCTGTAGGCCTCGACATCGGAAGCGCTGGTTGCGGCGCTGGCGGCGGCGAGCGCTGCCGTCCGGCGGTCCAGTTCTGCCGAGGCGGCCGCCAC
This sequence comes from Acidimicrobiales bacterium, assembly GCA_050744165.1. GTDB lineage: Bacteria > Actinomycetota > Acidimicrobiia > Acidimicrobiales > Palsa-688 > JBOGGN01. The sequence goes on from JBOGGN010000369.1 coordinate 15,263, forward strand.
TCCCGTCCGGCGGGCCAGGTACTCGAGCAGGGTCTCGCCAGGAAGGGCCGAGGGTTCCTGCTCCAGGTAGCCCACGGCCAAGGTCGCCGGGGTCCGCTCGACTACGCCGGAATCCGGGACAACCTCGCCGGCAAGGACGCGCAGCAAGGTTGTCTTTCCTATCCCGTTCGGCCCGACGATGCCCACCCGGACCCCGGGGCCGACGGTGATGTTGATGCCGTCCAAGACGACCTGGTTGCCACGGTGCAGGGAGACATTGCGGGCCGCGAGCACCGGCGGGACCCTAGCGACAGCGGGACCGCGGCGACAGCGAGGCCGCGCATGAGACGGGGCCGGGCGACAGCGAGGCCGTACCTGACAGCGTTGTCGGGGACGTACTCTGCTCGCAATAGTCGAGTAGGGCCGGTTGCGTTCTAGGACGAGCTGCAGCCGGTAGGGCAGCCAGGATCAGCGGGGGCGATCGGGATCAGCAGGCAGCCAGGATCAGCAGGGCAATCCACACCACAAGGCCATGCCGACCGGCGTCTCTCGACCTTCGTCCGCACGATGGTTCGTGACCGGTCGCCGGGTTTGGGGTAGGAACGATGCTGTTGCAGGTGCAGAGCAGGATTGGCGGTTAGGGGGTCCAAATGTCCAACGAGCAGCCTCGCACAAGGAAGCTGGTTTGAGCGCCGACCAGGTCCGGGCCCGCCCCGGGCGCGGCGATCGGGCTCGATGTAAGCCATCCCCGAAGGCCGGCGACAGCAACAGGCCGGTTGACCGAGGAGTCGGCGAGGAGACGAGGCACGATCCCGACCAGAGCGCAGCCGCGGCGAGCGGGACCGACACGGGAGTGGCGGCAACCCCAAGTGCGGAGAGCGCGGCCACTGCTACCAACGGGGCGGCAACAGATGCGGCCATCGGCAGCACCGCCACCGGCACCAGCGGGGGGCCGGCAACTGGAATCGTCGGCAGCACCGCCACCAGCACCAACGGGTCAGCACCCGGTGTGGCCGAAGGA
>JBOGGN010000370.1:0-13068 GCA_050744165.1 Acidimicrobiales bacterium
GGTACCTACCGCATCGAGGACGGCCGGGGCGGCGGCGGCCAAGGGGCCCAGCGATTCGCCCCCCTCGACAGCTGGCCCGACAACGCCAGCCTGGACAAGGCCCGGCGCCTGCTGTGGCCGGTCAAGCAGAAGTACGGCCGCCAGATCTCCTGGGCCGACCTCATCATCTTCGCCGGCAACGCCGCCCTGGAGGACATGGGCTTCAAGACCTTCGGCTTCGGTTTCGGCCGCGAGGACATCTTCGAGCCTGATGAGATCTTCTGGGGCTCGGAGGACACCTGGCTCGGCGACGAGCGCTACAGCGGCGAACGGGAGCTGGCCAAGCCATTCGGCGCCGTGCAGATGGGCCTCATCTACGTGAACCCCGAAGGGCCCAACGGCAACCCCGACCCCCTCAAGGCGGCCATCGACATCCGGGAGACATTCCGGCGCATGGCGATGGACGATGAGGAGACCCTCGCCCTCATCGTGGGCGGCCACACCTTCGGCAAGTGCCACGGCGCCAACAGCTCCGAATACATCGGCCCTGAGCCCGAGGCCTGCCCGGTCGAGGCGCAGCTCCTCGGCTGGCGTAACACCCACGGCAGCGGCGTCGGTGCTGACGCCGTGACCAGCGGCATCGAAGGCGCCTGGACCAACCACCCCACGCAGTGGGACAACGGCTTCCTCGACAACCTCTTCGGCTACGAGTGGGAGCTGACCAAGAGCCCCGCCGGCGCCAACCAGTGGAAGCCGAAGAACCCCGAGGCCGAGGGCACAGTGCCCGACGCCCACATCCCGGGCAAGCGCAATGCCCCGATCATGCTGACTACCGACCTTGCGCTGCGGTTTGACCCGACCTACGGGCCGATCGCCAAGCGGTTCCACGAACATCCCGACGAGTTGGCCGACGCCTTCGCGCGGGCGTGGTACAAGCTGCTGCATCGCGACATGGGACCTATCACCCGGTACCTCGGTCCATGGGTTCCCGAGCCCCAGCTGTGGCAGGACCCCGTCCCCGCGGTCGACCACGAGCTGATCGGCGACGCCGACATCGAGGCCCTCAAGGCCAAGATCCTCGACTCCGGCCTGTCCGTCTCCCAACTGGCGGCCACCGCCTGGGCGTCGGCGTCCACCTTCCGGGGCACCGACAAGCGCGGCGGCGCCAACGGCGCCCGCATCCGGCTGGCCCCGCAGAAGGACTGGGAGGGCAACGAACCGGCCGAGCTGGCCAAGATCCTGCCCGTGCTCGAAGGCATCCAGCAGGAGTTCAACGCCTCACAGAAAGGGGGGGTAAAAGCCTCGCTCGCCGATGTCATCGTCCTCGGGGGGTGTGCGGCCGTCGAGCAGGCGGCCAAAAATGCCGGCTTGTCGGTAAAGGTGCCCTTCTCACCCGGCCGTACCGACGCCAGCCAGGACATGACCGACGTCGAGTCCTTCGAGGTGCTCGAGCCCGAAGCCGACGGATTCCGCAACTACCTGCAGTCGGGAGAGAAACTTCCCCCCGAGAACCTGCTGCTGGAGCGGGCCAACCTGCTGACGCTGACCGCGCCCGAAATGACCGTGCTTATCGGCGGCATGCGGGCGCTCGGCGCCAACTTCGGCCAGTCAAAGCTGGGCGTGTTCACCGACCGACCGGGGTTGCTGAGCAACGACTTCTTCGTGAACCTGCTGGACATGGGCACCGTCTGGAAACCGTCGATGGACACCGAACACGTCTACGACGGCACAGACAGGGCGACGGGCGCCGCCAAGTGGACGGCCACGTCCGTAGATCTGGTCATCGGCGCCAACGCCCAGCTGCGGAGCCTGGCCGAGATCTACGCCTCCGACGACGCCAAGGAGAAGTTCGCCCAGGACTTCGCCGCCGCTTGGGGCAAGGTCATGAACCTGGACCGTTTCGACCTGGCCTGATCGACCGCACGCCGCGCTACGCGACCCCACTCCTCGCGGAGCGGGGTCGCCGGTGCCGGCCCGGGCGGCCGAGCGGCGCGGCCTTCGGCGACGAGGCGCGACCTCATAGAGTTGTCCGCTATGCGGGCCGTCCCTCCAACCGAACGTCGAGGGGGAGTATGAGCAGTCAGCAATCGACAAGTCTCGGCGCTTCCGCCGCGCGCAAGCTGGCGACTGTCACCAAGACCGTCCCCCAGATGGGGTCGGTCACGCCTCGGTGGCTGCTTCGCCTCCTGCCATGGGTGGACGTCGAGGCAGGGATGTTCCGGGTCAACCGCGTCCTCACCATTGGAGGTGCCCTGGAGCGGGTCGAGACCAGCCTGGAAGCCGGAGAAGCCTCGCTCGACCCGGCGACCCTCACCGCCGTTCCGGTGCTCAGCCATCTCGACGAAGCGACGCTCCTCGCGCTGGCGGGCATGTTCCGGACCGAGCACTACCCGCCGGGCACCAAGATCCTGAGTGGGGACACGGCGCAGGACCGTTTCTTCATCATCGTCAAAGGAACGGCCGAAGTTGCCGAGACCCGTGCTCCGGGCACTTGGCAACCCCAGCCCGAACGCCGGCTGCTTCGGGGCGGGGACTATTTCGGCGAGCAGTCATTGTCATCCGACGCGCCGTCACCAGCGACCGTCGAGTCCATCACCTCGACCACCGTCCTATCCCTCAGCCGGGAGGATTTCGACACCCTGCCGGAGTCCGCCGAGCTGCGAGAGCGGATCGCTCAGCCCATGAGGCTTCGCGTCATCGAAGAGGCGTGCGCCCAGGTGACGCTCTCGTCGACTGAGGAAAAGCTCTTGCCGACGTCCTACGTCGACTACGAGGAGAATCCGCGCGAGTACACACTGCAGGTGGTTCAGACGACGCTGCGCGTCGACACCAAGGTCATCGACCAGTTCTCGAGCCCCCACGACCAACTGGATCAGCAGGTACGCCTCGCCGTGGAGGCGGCGCGCGAGCGCCAAGAGTGGGAGATCGTGAACAACGCCGAGTTCGGGCTGGTTCACAACGTCGATTGCAATATGCGCGTTCCGACGCGCTCGGGTCCCCCCACGCCCGACGACATGGACGAACTCGTCTCGCTGGTGTGGAAGGAGCCGGCGTTCTTTCTCGCCCATCCTCGCGCCATCGCCGCCTTCGGCCGCGAATGCACGAAACGAGGAGTTCCGCCGCCGACGATGACGATGTTCGGCTCTCCGTTCCTCACGTGGCGAGGAATACCGATCGTGCCCAACGACAAGATGATCGTCCAGTACGACCACGGCGTCCGAAAGTCGAACATTCTTTTGATGCGCGTCGGTGAGGAGCGCCAAGGCGTCGTCGGCCTCCACCAGCCGAGTGTCGGGAACACCGACGTGCCGAGCCTGGCGATCCGGTACAACGGCGTGGACAACTACGGTGTCTCCGCATATCTGCTCAGCCTCTACTTCTCCGTCGCCGTGCTCGTCGACGACGCACTGGGAATGCTCGAAGATGTCGAGGTCGGACACTACGAAGAGCATGGACGTCGCTAGTCCCGGGCAACGAGACGCCAGCCCGGATATGTCCCGGCCTAGCGCCCGTGGCGTCGACCCGGCGTCGTGGAGGTTGGCTCCCTGGCACGACCGCCACCCATCGAGAACCAATTCCGTGGCCCGATCGCATCGCGGGGACGACCACGTCGTCGCTGGCGCGCAGCTGCCCGGCTCGGGGTCGGGGCCCTACTTCCTCGGCGCCTCGGGCGGTACGTCGTCACTTCTCGGGAATGCCGGCGGGGGTCACGACCTCCGACGTGCAAGAGACGACTTTCCCGCCCTCCGACAAAAGATCAATGGCCGGCGGCTGGTCTGGCTGGACAGTGGCGCAACGACCCAGAAACCACAGGTGGTGATCGACCGAGTCCGGGATTTCTACCAGGCCGACAACTCCAACGTTCACCGGGCTGCGCATACCTTGGCGGCGCGCGCCACAGAGATCTACGAGGGCGCCAGGGCGACGGTCGCGCGCTTCCTCGGAGCGGGCGATGCCTCGGAGATCGTCTTCACGCGATCGGCCACCGAGGCGCTCAACCTGGTCGCTCACAGCGCCGGAGCCCGCTTTGTCGGCGAGGGCGACGAGATCGTACTCAGCGAGTTGGAGCACCACTCCAACATCGTCCCGTGGCAGCTTCTGGCCGAACGCACGGGCGCCCGGGTCAAGGTCCTCCCGATCGACGACGCAGGCGACGTGCGTCTCGACGAACTGCCGAGCGTGCTCGGCCCCCGGACCCGGGTTCTCGCCGTTACGGCGGCGTCGAACGCCTTGGGAACGGTGGTTCCACTTGAGCCGCTCATCACGGCGGCCCATGCCTGTGGCGCGCTGGTGGTCGTCGACGGAGCGCAGGCTGTCGCTCACCTCCCTCTCGACGTGACCGCGCTCGACGTCGACTTCTTCGTCTTCTCCGGTCACAAAATCTTTGGCCCTACCGGCATCGGCGCCCTCTACGGGAAGCGCCGCCTGCTGGAGGAGATGCCGCCCTGGCAGGGCGGCGGAAGCATGATCGACACCGTGACCTTCGAGCGCTCCACCTATGCGCCGGTGCCCGCGAAGTTCGAAGCCGGCACCGGGCACATCGCCGGAGCCGCCGGTCTGGCCACGGCGCTCGATTACGTCGATGCGATCGGCCGAGCCGCCATCATGGAACACGAGCTCGAACTCGTGGGGTACCTGGTCCGACGCCTTGGCGAACTACCCCGTCTCGACATCGTCGGCCACCCTCGGGTCCGAGGCAGTGCGGTGTCCTTCGTCGCCGATGGGATGGCGCCTGAGGAAGTCGCTCGCCATCTCGACCAGGACGGCATCGCGGTGCGGGCCGGCCATCACTGTGCCCAGCCGGTTCTCCGCCGCTTCGGCCTGACGAGCACCGTTCGGCCGTCCGTTGCCCTTTACAACACGACCGACGACGTCGACGAACTTGTCGCGTCCCTGTGCCGGCTGCTGACGCCGACACGGTTGTCAAGCCGAGTGAGAAGCCAACAGTTGCCTCCACGAGACGCGCCGAGGAGTGGACTACCTCAGCCGGCCGGCTCGGACGAGTGGACGGGAATCCGGACCCGGATGATCGTCTGACCCGGCTCGGATTCGATACCGATCACGCCGCCGTGGCGGTCGACGATACGGCGAGCGATGTCGAGACCAAGTCCGGTTCCCTTGCCGACGTCCTTGGTCGTGAAGAACGCTTCGAAGGCCCGGGCCACGACCTCGGGCGGCATACCGCGGCCCGAGTCGCAGACCTCCACCACCAAATCGTTCCCCTCGACTCGTGTCGTCAGGCGGATCGTTCCCGTCCCGTCCATGGCGTCGACGGCGTTGTCGATGAGGTTGGTCCACACCTGGTTCAGCTCGCCGGGGTGACCCTCAATCTCGGGGACGTCGCTTCCGTACGAACGCACGATCTCGACACCGCGCAGTTTGTTGCCCAGCATCACGATCGTGCTTTCCAGGCCGTCGGTCACGTCGAAGCGTTGGGCGCCGGCGCGGTCCATCTGCGTGTAGGACTTGACCGAGGCGACGATGTCGGACACCCGCCGCGTCGACTCCTCGACCTCGGCGAGCAGCGAGAACAGCGACAGCGTGCTGGCGACCCATTCGAGGCCAGGCTCGAGCGCGGCCTCGCCCAGCACGCCTGACGCCCTCTCACACCATGCTTCGTCGATGCCGGCGGCGGCCAGGGTGGGCGCCATGTCCCACTCCCGAGTGACGCCACGCCGGCTCAGCCACTCCGCCAGGTTCTCCTCATCCTCAGCCAGCGCCAAGGGGTCCGGGATCGCCGAGCGGGGCTTGACCTCACGGCGCAGCGAGTCGAGCTCAATGAACTGTTGAGCAGAGATCGCCCCATCGGCGACGTGGCGAAGCGACGAGAGCAGGGTCTCGCACGACTCGCGCAGCGAGTCGACGGCGCGCGTGGCGGCAGCGGCCGGATTGTTGAGCTCATGGGCGAGCCCCGCTGCGAGGGTACCCAAGGTCACGAGAGCGTCGCGCCGCAGGGCCGCCGATTCGACGGCGCGCGCCGTGCCGTACAGGCCGGCGAGGATATGGCCGATGAACGGAAACCACTCTGTGGACAGCTCGCGCAGCGCCGCAGAGGGCAATCGGAACACACGGCCGGCTTCGGCGGCACGCGCCGAGGCGAGGTAGACACCCTCTCGATCCCAGGCCCGAAGCCCGCCTGCCCACTGGCCGGGGACATCCATCCTGGCCACCGTTTTGCCGTCGCGATGAAGCGCGATGGCGCCGTCGATCAGCACGCACCAATGGTCCGCGTGCTCGCCCATCTGCCAGAGCTCGGCGCCGGGAACCAGTTGCACCTCGACGCCGGCCGCGACCAGCTGCGACAGCTGCTCGTCGTTCAGCCCGTCGAACAGGCTGAGCTTCCGCAACTCCTCGGACGTAATCACGTCGCCAGGTACCGATGCACGAGGTAGACGGCCATCGCTCCCTCCCCGACCGCGGACGCAACCCGCTTCATGGAGTCGAGACGAACGTCGCCAGCGGCGAAGACACCCGGCAGGCTCGTCTCCAAGGCGAAGGGTGGTCGAGGAACGGTCCAATGCCCTTCGTAGGCGGGGAGCAAGAGGTCTTGGCCCGTCACCACAAAGCCCTTGTCGTCACGGACGACATCTTTACCAAGCCAGTCGGTGCGCGGCGCAGCGCCGATGAAAATGAACAGCCAACTCGACTCGACTTCCTCGGTGGTCCCGGCATCCCTGTTGGCCATGGTCAGATACTCGAGGTGGCCTTCCCCGCGCGCGGCGACCACCTCGGTGCGACAGAGCACGTCGACGTTCGGCGCCGCTTTGATCCGATCGACGAGATACCGCGACATCGTGGCCTCGAGGCTCGGCCCGCGTACGACGAGGCGGACCCGTTTAGCGTAACGGGCCAGGCTGAGGACGGCCTGGCCAGCCGAGTTGGCGGCGCCGACGATGTACACGTCGTCGCCCTGGCACTGACTGGCCTCACTGGCGGTGGCGCCGTAAAAGACCCCCCGGCCGGTCAGTGCTTCGACGCCCTCGGCCGGAAGGCGGCGGTAGGACACGCCCGTGGCGACGATGACGGAACGGGCCTCGATCTCTCGGTCTCCTTCGATCAGGACCGCTCGCGCGGGCCCACGGGACTCGAGCCCGACGACGGGACAGAACACCATCTCGGCGCCGAAGCGGCTCACCTGAGCGACTGCACGATGTGTGAGCTCGGCCCCCGTCAGCCCTTTGGGGAAGCCGAGGTAGTTTTCGATCGCTGCGCTCTGGCCGGCTTGGCCGCCAGGCGCCTCGCGTTCGAGCACTACCGTCGTCAGTCCTTCGGATGCCGCGTACACCGCGGCCGCCAGGCCTGCGGGGCCGCCGCCCACGATGCAGACGTCGTACAGCGGCTGGGTTGCCTCGGTGCGCAGTCCGAGCGCGCCGGCCAGCTCGAGGGCGGTCGGCGACTGGAGTGTGGCACCGTCGGGAACAAGTACCAGTGGCAGGTGTTCGGGGGTGGCCTGGGCGAGGTCGCTCAAGCGGACGCCCTCGGGATCACGCTCGACGTCGTACCAGTGGTAGGGGACGTGGTTGCGGGCCAGGAACGTCTTGATCTCGTGGCTGCGCTCCGACCAACGATGTCCGACAACGCGAACGTCTCTCGTGTGGTCCGGGTGGGCTTGGGCCCAGTCGCCGAGCAGCTCGTCGACGACGGGGAAAAGGCGCTCCTCTGGCGGATGCCATGGCTTGAGCAGGTAGTAGTCCAAGCCGATGTCGTTGATTGCCTTGATTGCGACGTCGGTGTCGGCGTACGCCGTGAGGAGCAGAAACTTGGCGCTGCCGACGTGGGGCCGCGCCTGCTCGAGCATCTCGATGCCGGTCATCCCCGGCATACGTTGGTCCGAGGCGATGAGGGCGACGGGCTCATCTCGCAGCGCCAGGGTGCTCACGATCTCCAAGGCCTGCGAGCCCGACGACGCTCGCACGATCCGGTAGTCCGTCCCGTACCGTTTGCGCAGGTCACGCAAGATCGCCGCGGACACCTGGGGATCGTCGTCAACGGACAGGATGGTGGGCTTCGTCACTGCAATTTGCCCCCTGCGCGCATCCTGGCCCTACCGCCTTCCTACGTCCGCTGAATCGAGCATAGCGTTCCGGGTGCGGAGCCTCTCGACGGGCGACGCCCGCGGAAGGAGTGTGTAAGTGTGGGATGCCGGCGCCATCCATGAGGTACAACATGTCATCTGATTCAACCGAAGCGGCTCGATTGCAGCTGACCGACCCGTCGGTGCTCGCCTGCCCATACGAGTACTACGCGCAGCTCCACGAGCACCCGGCTGGCGCCCGAGATGAGGGCCCGATCGGGTGGACCATTCCCGGCCATGCTGCGGTCGCCGACTTAAGTCGCGACACGCGACGGTTCTCGGCCGAGTTGTTCGGTCCTGAGGGCACCAAGCTCCTTGGGACCAGCCCTGAACCACCACCTGCGCCGGAGGTCATGGCGCTGGTGGCGAAGATGCGTCCGATGGCGAACGCGTTGGTCATCGGCGATCCTCCCGCCCACGGGCGTCAAAAAGCGATCGCCGACAAGTGGTTGAACGGTGCCCACATCAAAGCGATGGAGCCCCTGATCCATGAGGTCGTCGACCATACGATCGACCGCTGGATCGACGACGGCCATTGTGAGTTCGTCGAGCAGTTCGCCATCCCCGTCCCCCTTACGCTCATCGCCCACGCCCTCGGCGTCGGCGAATCAGATCTCGCACGCTTCAAGGTTTGGACCGACCATCTCGAGATGGGGTACATGGAGCCGCTGGACAACGAGCAGCGGCTCCAGGTCGCCACGTCCGTCCTCGAGTTCCAGGACTACATCGTGGAGCAGATCGCCGATCGCAGCGCGAACCCCACCGACGACCTCATCAGCGCCCTGGTCAACGCCAGGTTGAGTGAGGACGACACCGAGCTGGAGGATTCGCAGGCGGCGGGCGCGGACCGGTTGTCCGAGGCGGAGATCCTGACGATGACGTCCCAGCTGCTCGCCGCCGGGAATGTCACCACGACCAGCCTCATGGCCAACCTGATGGTCTCGTTAATCGAAAACCCGCAGGCCATGGCCGACCTTCGCGCCGACCATTCGCTCATCGATGCCGCCATCGACGAGTCACTGCGCCGCGACTCGCCGGCGCGTTGCGGATATCGCATGACCAAGCAGGACATCGAGCTGGAGAACGTCACCATCCCTGCTGGTTCGCAAGTGTTCTTCTCCTTCGGCGCCGCGAACCATGACCCCGAGCTTTACCCCGAGCCCACGCAGTTTGACATTCATCGGGCGAACCTGAAGCGCCATTTGGGGTTCGGCCACGGCGTGCATTACTGCGTCGGGTCACATTTGGCGCGAGCGGAGACGCGCATCGCCTTCGAGCGACTGTTGAATCGGATCAGCGACTTTCGGATTCCCGAAGACAAGCGACCGGAGCCCATCATCTGCCTGGCGCTGCACGGTTACCGCCGGGTGGATCTGACCTTCACCAAGGCTTCCTGAGCGGCTGACGGCCCGGGGCGAGGGGCATCGGCCGCGGCAGGTCTCGTCGAAATGCCCTCGGAAATCCCTGATGCACCATCAGGTCCGAACGCCCCCGACGCGGGCCTGCAGGAACACCACCTCTGGTCGCCACCCGGCCAGCAACGGCGTGACCGCCTCGCACAGGTCGGCCGTCAGGCGCTTCCTCTGGTCGCCGGCGAGGTTGGCCCACCACCACGCGACATGGGGTACGGCAAGCCGGTAGGCAGCGAAGTCCCGGGCGTCGCGGACGCCCAGGTCGGCGCCGTGGACCCACGCCGCCACCTCGACCAGGCCCGCGGTGACCGCGAGCGCGGCCAGCCGATCCGGGTCGCCGGAGACCGCCTCGCACGCGGACTTCATTTCCTGGTACCACGTCGGGGGGCGCCAGCCGTGCGCCCACAGCACGTCGTCGGCGACGGCCTTCACCGGATCGGCGCCGTTCGCCCAGGTCGAGGCGACCACAGCACCGCTCGGGCGCACCACACGGCCCAACTCGCGGAGCGCCGGCTCGGGGTCGAGGTGGTTCAGGAGGAATGCGGCCAAGGCGGCGTCGAAGGTCGTGGCCCGGAACGGAAGCGCCACCACGTCAGCCACCACCGCCGCTGATGGCCCCTCGGCAGCCATCGAGACGGCGAGCATCGCCGAAGACAGATCGGCGGCCACCACCGAGGCACCCCGGCGGGTGGCCGCAGCCGCGGCGACGCCGGTGCCGCTGCCCGCATCGAGCACCCGGGACCCGTCCAGGTCCACCGGGCAGGCGGCGACCAGTGCCTCGGCCAGCGGTTCGTAGACGGCCCCCGCGCTGGGCCCCCACCCGGCCGCCACCACGTCGTCGTACGCGGTGATCACCATCTTCCCACCCGGACGGTGATGGAGGACGTGGTCACAGCTGGCGGGCACCGGCGAGGGCAGCCGAAGCCCACCAATCAAGCTCGGGGCCGGCACCCCCGAGGCCCTTTTCCCAGCCAAATTGCAGCATGGCGCCCAGCATCTCCAGCGCCACCGCCCGCTCCCACCACGGCGAGGTGGCGACCCTGTGGCCCTCCAGTGCGGCCCGGAAGCGCTCGATGGTGGCGTCCTTCGACTCGGGCAGGAGGTCGGCGTTGAGGGCCAGGTACCAGGCCAGGTCGGCCAACGGCGACGCCTCGCCGGGGGCCTCCCCAAAGTCGAGCAGGACAGTGCGGCCGTCGGCGTGGCTGCCCAGGTTGGCTGCCTTCCAGTCCCCGTGGACGAGGGTGTGGGGCACGGTGGCCAGCGCCGACAGGAGCGGTGCCTGGTCGGCCAGGAGGGAAAAGACCACGCCTCCCAAGGCTCTCGACTCGCGGCGGAGGCGGGCCCAGCCCGCCGCCATGAAGCGGGGCACGATCGCGGGCGAGGCGATGGCCTCCTCATAGCGGGCCACGTCGGGCGAGAAGATGAGGTAGCGCCGGTCCAGCGGGGTCAGGCCGACATCATCCCGCCAGCCCCAGAACGCGGCATGCACGGCCGCCATGTGGTCGACAAAGCGCTGGTGCTGGGCCATGGTGAAGGCGGCGCCGGGCACCAGCAGCTCCGCCGAGACGTCCCGCAGGAGGACTCGACCGACGCCGGCTTCAAGGCCCGCGGCCACCACGGCGTGGTCGACCACCGGGGGGAGGGCGTCGAGCAGGCCGTGCTGCCATAGCCGGGTGTAGCGACCGCCGTCGTCGCCGCTGGCCCGCATCAACCAGTCGTCGCGTGCGTCCTGGTACTTCAACACGTAGCGCTCGCCGTCGATGACGAGGCGCTCGAAGCGGGCCCCGGACTTGGTGTCGTCGGGGACCCAGGGCCGGCGGTCGGTGGCGCCTGCCAGCAGGTCGTCGAGAGTGGCGGTGCTACGGCTGCGCTGCATGTGCCATCTCCGCCTGCAGTGTGGCCGACCAGCGGCCGCCGCACCACGTGGTGTCCCGCACGATCCGGTCACCTGCCACCTCGAGGACATGCGCCTGGTGGACGGCGAAGTCGACGCCGTCTTCGACCCAGCGCAGCAGGAACTGCACGACTTCACCGCCCGGGATGGCCGTGCGGCTGACCTCCTCGAAGGCGCCGGGAGTGGCGTACCAGCGGCTTAGCTCCTCCCGAATCTTGGGCGCCCCCTCCACCTGGAAGCGCCACTCGGGCACCGTGGCGTCGAAGGTCATGTCTGGCGCGATGGCCGGGCAGTCGGCGATGGTGGCGGTCTCGATGGCGGTGAGGAACTGGCTGATGGGATCGGTGTCGGTCATCGGGCCAGCGTGTTCCTCGCGGTTTGCCACCGGTTTGCCACGGTGCGGCAGGGCGGTGGCAACCGGGCCGGCGCACGCTGCGGCCAACCACCCATCGGAGGGATCCATGACCATCACCAAAGCGACACCCATCGACCAAGACAAGCTGAACCAGTTCCTCGGGCGGTTCGTCGACGACCTCGGGGCGGTTTTCTCGGCCCCGTTGGTCGTCATCGGCGACCAGCTCGGCCTGTACCGGGGGCTTTCCGACGGCGGCCCCCAGACCTCCTCGGAGCTGGCGGCCCGCACGGGCTGCGCCGAGCGCTACGTGCGGGAGTGGCTGGCCAACCAGGCGGCCGGGGGGTACGTCAGCTACGACCCGGCCGGCGAGCGTTTCTTCCTCAGCCCGGAGCAGGCGTTCTGTCTGGCCGACCCCGCCAGCCCGGCGTATCTGCCCGGCGGCGTGCAGTTGGCGCTGTCCACCACCAACGACCGTGAGAAGGTGGCGGCCCGGTTCCGCACCGGCGACGCCATGGGCTGGCACGAGCACCACCACGACCTGTTCGAGGGCACCGAGCGGTTCCTCCGGCCCGGGTATGCCGGGAACTTGGTGCCGTCGTGGTTGCCCGCCCTCGACGGCGTGGTGGCCAAGCTGACCGCCGGGGCCCGAGTCGCCGACGTTGGCTGCGGGCTCGGGGCGTCGACACTGATCATGGCCGCCGCCTTTCCGGCGTCGAGCTTCGTGGGCTTCGACTACCACGAGGCCTCCATCGAAGGGGCCCGCGAGCGGGCGGCCGAAGCCGGCCTGGCCGAGCGGGTCACCTTCGAGATCGACGGCGCCCAGGACTACCCGGGCTCCGGCTATGACCTGGTGACGTTCTTCGACTGCCTGCACGACATGGGCGACCCGGTCGATGCGGCCCGCCACGTGCGCCAGTCCCTGGCCCCCGACGGCACCTGGATGGTCGTCGAGCCCTATGCGGGCGCCACGCTGGCCGAGAACCTCAACCCGGTGGGACGGGTGTTCTACGGCGCCTCGACCACCATCTGCACCCCCGCCGGCCTCACCGACGACGGCCTGGCCTTGGGCAACCAGGTGCCCGACGCCACGTGGGAGAACCTGCTGCGGGGAGCCGGGTGGTCGAGCTTCCGGCGGGTGGCGACGACGCCGTTCAACCGGGTCTTCGAGTTGCGGCCCTAGCGCCTTGAACCTTCGCGGTCTCGGCCCGGCTACTCGGACCGCGAAACGCTTCGCTGCCTATCGAGGCGCGTGATCAGGGAACCCCGAAGACCTCTGGCCTGATCCCGTTGTGGTCACCGGTGAAGCTCGGCGCGGAGTTGTTCTCGCAGGGCGAAGCGCTGGATCTTGCCGGTC
>JBOGGN010000371.1:0-18449 GCA_050744165.1 Acidimicrobiales bacterium
GCCAGCCAGAGCGCCGCGGCGGCGGCGGTGGCCCCAGCCTCGCTGTCGGCGTCACCGACCCCCGCAGGACTGAACGGGGTCACCAACGGCGGATTCGAAACAGGCACCTTCAGCGGCTGGACCACCACCGGCGCCAGCACGACGATCGTGACCACGGCCCACACCGGCACCTTCGCGGCTGAGCTGGGCTCGGCCAGCCCGACGACGGGCAACAGCACCATGACCCAAACGGTCACCGTCCCGGCCGCGGCCACGTTGAGCTTCTGGTACCTCCCGAGCTGCCTCGGCGTGAAGCCGACCGACCGGGAGATGATGCAGGTGCGCAACACATCGGGAACCACTCTGCTGTCGGTCCTCAACGTCTGTTCCAACTCGAACACCTGGACCCAGGTGAGTCGGAGCCTCGGCACCCTTGCGGGCCAGACGGTTGTGCTGTGGTTCAACAACCACGACGACAACGCCCCGACGACGCCGACCTTTACCATCTTCGACGACATCTCCGTGGCCGTCCCCGGCGACGATTTCTCGCTCGGGGCGGAGCCGCCGTCCCTGACGGTCTCGGACGGATCCAGCGCCTCGACCACGGTCACCACCCAGGTGACCAGCGGTTCCACCCAGCCGGTGGCGCTGACCGTGTCGGGTCTGCCGAGCGGGACTACCGCCAGTTTCACCCCCGCGACCGTCAACTCGGGCGCCGCTTCGACCCTGACCATCTCCGCCCCGACGACGACGCCGCCGGGGACCTCAGTTCTCACGGTGACCGGTGCGGGGCCCTCCGCCACCCACACCACGACCGTGTCCCTCACGGTGACCCAGGCGCCGCCCGGCCTGGTACAGCTCAGCGCGGACCCCTACACCAACGCCGGCAGCGAGCACGCCACCGAGGTGGAGCCCGACACCTTCTCGCACGGCTCGACGGTCGTCTCCGCATTCCAGGCGGGGCGGTTCTCCGACGGTGGCTCCGACGACCTCGGATGGGCCACCAGCACCGACGGCGGCCAGACGTGGAGCAACGGCTTCCTGCCCGGTATCACCACCTCCGAGGGCGGCACCCGCTGGCCTCGAGTCAGCGACCCATCGGTCACCTACGACGCCAAGTTCGGCCAGTGGGTGGTCTCCGGCCTCGCCGTCGACCACACGGCCATCGGACGGGGCGTGTCCATAAGCCGGTCCCCCGACGGCCTGACCTGGGCCAACCCGGTGATGGCGGTGACCTCGAAGAGCGGCGTCTACTACGACAAGGACTGGATCGTCTGCGACAACACCCCGACCAGCCCGGGTTACGGCAACTGCTACGTCGAGTTCGACAACAACACCGCCGGCAACACGATGTACATGCTGACCTCGACCGACGGCGGCCTCACCTGGTCGGCCCCCCGCCAACCGGCAAACGGCGCCCAGGGGCTCGGCGGCCAGCCCCTGGTTCAGCTCGACGGAACCGTCGTCGTGCCCTACCTGGCCGACGCCGCGGGCCAGATCCGTGCGTTCGTGTCGACCAACAGCGGTGCCACGTGGGGTGCCAGCGTCCTCGTTTCCGCCGCCACCGCCCATACCGTCGCCGGCAACATGCGCACCACTCCCCTCCCCTCGGCAGAGATCGACGCGGCAGGCACGGTGTACCTGGCGTGGCAGGACTGCCGGTTCCGTACCGGCTGCGCCGCCAACGACATCGCCTTTGCCACCAGCGCCGACGGGACCACATGGTCGGCGGTTCGCCGGATTCCGATCGACCCGGTGTCGAGCACGGTCGACCACTTCATCCCCGGCTTGGCCGTGGACCCGGCGACGAGCGGCGCCAGCGCCCACCTGGCGCTCTCGTACTACTTCTTCCCCGATGCGGCCTGCCAGTCGTCGTCGTGTCAGCTTGACGTCGGGTTCGTCTCCTCCACCGACGGCGGCACCACCTGGAGCGCGCCCACCCAGCTGGCGGGGCCGACCTCCCTCGGACAGATCGCATCGACGACCGAGGGCGTCATGGTGGGCGACTACATCTCCACCTCGTTCGTCAACGGGCGGGCGCTACCGGCCATCGCAGTCGGCGTGGCGCCCACCAACGGCGCGGCCTACAACGAGGCCATGTACACCGTGGCCGGCGGCCTGGCGGCGGCGGCCGGGTCGGCACCCAGCACGCTCTCGCAGGCGAGCACCGCCGTCACTCCACCGCCCAGCCGACCGGCGCCGCCGACCGCGTCGTAAAACCCGTTGGGAAAAGGCCTGGCGGCTCGCGCCACCCGGTCCACTCCGGTACTCGCCCTCTCCCGTTGAACGCTCCGGTACCACCGCCGACCCGGTCTAGTGTCGGACGCGTGCCGCGCCTGGTCGTGACGCTCACGGCCGCGACGGAGGTGGTGGTACTTGCCGCCGCCGCGCTGGGATTAGTCGTAGTCGGCGGTCGATCGACTCACGGCGGCCAACCGCTCGCGATCTCTGCCCACGCCGCATTCCCGCCGGCCGCGAGTACGTCGACGACCTCCACAACCGTCGCGCCGCCTGCGAGCACCTCGACGACGGCGGCACCCAAGCCGGCGGCCCCGGCGGCGCCGACGACCAGCCGAGTTCCTGTGACCACCATCCCGCTCTCCCCGCAGGACCTGCTGACCGAGCGCCTGAACGCCGACCTGGCCGGGTCGAACTCCTGCCTGGTGGTCGAGAACGAGTCCGGGGGCGTCGTCTACCAGCGCCAGCCGAACTCGGCATTGATCCCCGCTTCCACCCAGAAGTTACTGGTGGCCGAAGCGGCGCTGGCCGTCCTCGGGCCGAGCTACCAGTTCACGACCAAGGTCATGGCACCCTCGGCTCCCGTGCACGGCCAGGTCCCGAATCTGTGGCTGGTCGGCGGCGGCGACCCCGTGCTGGCGGCGCCGGATTTTGTGGCATCACTCGCCGGCCAGGTGAAGTTCGCCGGCTACCCCTGGACGTCGCTGAGCGGTCTCGCGGGGGCGGTGGCGGCGGCCGGGATCACCTCGGTTCCCGGGGGCATCCATGGCGACGCCAGTGCCGAGAACGGGCCCAGCTGGCTGGCGACCTGGCCCAACGAGTACTTGCAGAGCAATACCATCGGCCTACTTTCGGCTCTTTCCATCAACGAGGGCCTGGACTACGCCGGGGCCCAGTCGACCGAAGCCGGCGACCCCGCCGCCTATTCCGCGGCCACGCTGGGAGCGCTCCTGGCCCAGCACGGCGTGTCCGCCGCGGGCGGCGCCGACGGCACCGCACCCGCCAATGCGGTCGTGGTGGCCACCGTCGTGTCGGCGCCGCTGAGCAACATTGTGGAAGCCATGTTGCGCGAGAGCGATAACTGGATCGCGGAGCTCGTCACACGAGCCGTGGACAAGGCGAAGGGAGGCAGCGGAACGACCGCAGGGGGTGTCGCCATCGTCCTGCAGCAGGCCACCGCCGCCGGCATCCCCCTCGCCGGCGCCGTCATGGACGACGGGTCCGGTCTGTCCCGCAGCGACCGCGCCACCTGCACCGAGATGATGACCGTGCTCAACGCGGCCCCCCAGACGGTTCTCGACGGCTTGGCCATCGCCGGTGAGACCGGTTCGCTGGCGACCCGGCTGAACGGGACCTCCCTGCAGGGCCGCCTCCACGCCAAGTCCGGCACCCTGGAAGAGGTGGCCGGCCTGGTCGGCTACGAAACGGTGCGAACACCATTGCGCTTCGCCTACCTCGACAACGACAACCTCTCTCAAACGGCGCTGGAAGACCGGGAAGACGCCATTGCCGAATCGATGGCCGCCTATTCGGCATAGGACCTCACATGTGGTACGCCAAGGGGGCAGAAAACGAGGTTGCGATGACCCAGCCCGACAACCAACGCCAGTTACTCGCCGACGTCCTGGCCACCTTCGCTCGCTGCCCCGATGCCCGGCTGCGCCAGATCATGGAGGCGGTGGTTCGCCACCTCCACCAACTCGTAGCCGAAGTGGGCCTGACCCGGGAGGAATGGGCGACGGCCGTCGCCTTCCTCACCACCGTCGGCAACACCTGTGACTACCGTCGCCAGGAGTTCGTGCTCTTGTCCGACACGTTGGGCGTGTCGAGCCTGGTCGAGATGGTCAACTACCCCGACACCCCCGGGGCGACGGAGAACACGGTCATGGGACCCTTCTACGTTCCCGGCTCCCCGGAACGAGGATTGGGAGAGTCGATCGTGGTCGACGAGGGATCAGGGGAGCCACTGGTCGTCTCTGGCACCGTCCGCTCCCTCGACGGCACTCCCCTACCCGGCGCCACCCTCGATATCTGGGAGACGGCGGCGAGCGGCAGGTACGCCGTCCAGGACCCCGACGGCCAGCACGCCGAAAACCTCCGGGGTGTTTTCCGTGCCGGCGCAGGCGGACACTTCGAGTTTCGCGCCGTCCGGCCGGTGGTCTACTCCATCCCCGACGACGGGCCGGTCGGCCAGATGCTTCGAGCGACCGGCCGCCACCCCA
Organism: Acidimicrobiales bacterium; assembly: GCA_050744165.1. GTDB lineage: Bacteria > Actinomycetota > Acidimicrobiia > Acidimicrobiales > Palsa-688 > JBOGGN01. Next base: position 4,440 of record JBOGGN010000371.1, read on the forward strand.
TGCGGGCCGCCCATGTGCACGTGCGGGTTTCGGCCCCCGGTCACCGAGAGCTCATCACCCACCTCTTCGACGCCGACTCGGACTACCTCGACTCCGACGCCGTCTTCGGGGTGCGCCGATCCTTGGTCGTCGCCTTTAAACGCAATGAGGCGGGTGATCTGGCGGCCCGCTTCGATGTCATCCTGACGCCCGATTCGATAATGCCGGCCTCGATGTCTCCGAGCGAGAAACCGCAAAGTAGCTAGGCCAGGGCGTCACTCGGTGGCGGGCACCGAGCGGGCGGCCGGCCGCCGGCGGGCGACAATGTTCAGGATTACGCCGCCGACCAGCAAGGTGACCGCCGCCCCGAGGAACGCCCACAGGATCTTGGTGGCGGTGCTCGCCGGCTTGCGGCCCAAACCCGGCGGCGCCGAGAAGCGGACCCTGGTCATGTAGGCATCCTCGGCGGCCGCTGTCGTACCCGCAGCTCGGGAGTCCGCCCAGGTCACGTAGGCCCCGTAGTTGGCCGACGCCACCCCGAGTGGGCCGCGAATGTCGCTGTTGGCGAAGGTCGCTCCGATGGTGCTGTCGATCGATCGATCGGTCAGCCGCATGTTGGGCGCCCAGGTTTTGCCGTTGTCCGTCGAGTAGGTGTAGTACACGTCGGAATAGCGCTGGCCAGCCGAGCTTCCCATGCCGGTGACGGGGCCGGGCGTGTAGAAGGGGTCGTTGCGGAAGTCGTACCACGCCACGTCGATGCGCCCGTTCGGCGCCACCGATATTCCGGGCATGTACTGGTTGGAGTTGTTCCTGGCCGAAGGATCCACCAGGTTGACAGGTTTGCTCCAGGTGTTTCCGTTGTCAGTCGACTCCATGAACCAGGCGTTGGATGCCGCGGTCGACGAATTGCCCCGGGAGTCGTACACCAGGTACATGTTCCCGTTGGGCGCGATCACGGGGTCAGGGATGCCGAGGGAGGGGAATCCCGGCGTGATCACCTTGTTGGCCCAGGTCTTGCCGCCGTCATGCGATGTCAGCATGTAGATGGGGTACGGGTTGGGCGGCTGCCCGCTCGGCGCCCGCTGAGGGGTGACCTTGACGAAGGCGTAGACGGTGCCGTCCTTGCCGACGACCAGTTCGGGCACGTCGGTGGCGCTATTGCTCTTGCCCGTGAAGAAAATGCCCAGTTTGGAGGCGGTGGCATTGTCGATGGCGGCCTGCAAGATGTCGATGGGCTTGGTCCAGGTCCGACCACCGTCGGTCGAGGAGGCCACATAGGCCCGCTCAGGCAGCCCGGCGAACCCCTGGGTGCTGAACCACAACCGCCAACCCATGTACAGGTGCTGCGGATTATTCGGGTCCACGGCCAGGCTGGGCTCACGCCACTGGTCGAAGCCGGTGTCTGGTTGGCCGTTGCTCAGGGGGAAAGGCGAGGTGTAGGGCTGGGCGACGGCGCTGACATAGGTTTGATGAGTAAGCCCCATGTCGTCGCTGACCGCCACCAGCCCGGTAATGGCGCCGTTCGGGGTGTTGGCCGGGGACGAGCCGTCGACGCCGACATACATCGTGCCGTTTGAGGCCCATTTGAGGGCGTAGGCGGGGCCGAAGTTGCGCTGAACACAGAACGCCTCGTCGTCGGGCATGACCGTCTGAGCGGTGGTCGTCCATGTCTCGCCCCCGTCGCGGGATATTTCGATCCCGCACCCGCCGTTGCGGGCATCGCCGACGAATTCCGCCACCGTGTTCGGGTCGGAGGGATCGACGGCGATCTGCGGCGACAGGTAGAGCCTGGTGGGGTTGGGGGACGCGGTCACCTGCCGATCCGCTTCCACCACCGGCTGACCGCTGGCCGCCACCGGGCCGGCAGCACCGATCGAGGCGGCTACGCCCGCCAGCACGGCAACGGTAAATCGGACCATCTTCTTCGGACGCATTGCGACCCCCCCTGTTCAGGCCGGGACAATAGGTGGCGTTTTGGCGACGGTCAACGCCGAGGACAAATGTTTCGTTCGCCAAAACCGGAATCAAACTGCACCCCCCGAGGTTGGGGACCGTCGTCGACCATCCCCAATTCCTATCGGGGGAAAATCTTCTGCACTCCCCGCACGAACTCGCGCCGTCATTAGCCTCAAGTATCGCGTGGCAACAGCCGGCGACGCGACCTCGAGGGAGACGCCGAGGCCGGCCGCTGGTGCCACCGAGCGGCCCGGTTCCCTGTCGTTCTCGTCAGATCATCGGCCCCTCCCCAGGCTGAGTCTCGCCTCTCCTCCGTCTGGACTCTAGTGGTCCCGCAGGTATGCGGCCTGCTCTCGCGGTTTCAACCGCAGCCGTGCCTCTATTCCTCCAGGCGTGTGCCGGTCATCTCGGTACCCTGACGACATGACCAACCAACAACCGCAGTACCAGCGGGTCTCGCCCGGTGCCCTCCCCGAGAGCATCCCGGTCACGACCGCCTTCGACTTCCCGGAGTGGAAGGTGGAGCGGTACGTCGGAAGTTGCTACGGCCTGGTTGTACGCAGCATGGGCGCCATCAAGGGGATCGGGGCGTCATTCAAGGCGCTCGCCGGCGGAGAGGTCACCCAGTACACCGAGCTTCTGGAGGACAGCCGCCGCCACGCCATCGACCGTATGATCGAAAACGCCCGCATCCTCGGCGGCAACGCCATCATCGGGATGCGCTTCGACTCCTCAGAGATCGGCCAGAGCCTCACTGAGATCGTGGCCTACGGGACTGCGGTCATCGTCGTCGGCCCCTAGGACTGCCCGTGGTCGCCGTCTTCTGGGTCTGCCTGGCTGCGGTCGTGCTGGCGGTGGCCGTGGTCGGCTGGATCAACCTGCACCGCCACGGCGAGTCCGGCCACGCCCAGGCCGGGTGGCGGTGGACCGAGGAGTCGTTTCGGGACCCCTCGACGGGCCGGGTCATGCGGGTCTGGCTGGACCCGGTCGACGGCTCCCGCCACTACGTCCCTGACCAGGCCGGCGGCGCCTGAAAATCCCGTGGTCGCCCGACCGGCGGCCTACGCTCCCACGCCGAGGACAGTTTGGGGAGATCGATGGCGACCGACCGACATCCGAACGTGGCACGAGTCACGGCTTTCTTGGACGCATTTTTCAAGTCCGACGCCGCTCCCGAGGAACTGCAGGCGGCAGTGGAAAGCTGCCGCGAGGATTTGGTGTTCCAAATCCTCGGCAATCACACGCCGTATGCGGGGCGGTACCAAGGACTTGACGAGGTGTTCGGCACCCTCAACGACATGGTGGACGCCACGGACGGGACCTGGCAGGCGGCGCTGCTCGACGCCCGAGCGGCCGGCGAAGAACTGGTAACGCTGCATCTGGGCGAGGACAGCGACGTCGGCGGCTACCTCGGCCACGGCAGCGTGGCCGTCGTCGCACGGGTCGTCGACGGCCACATCGCCGAGATCGTCTGGATGATGGACTCCCGCCTGGATCGACACTGGGGACGGCTGGAGGCAGAGAGGGCCGGCGGTGTTGCGTTTGGTGACGAGAGCCTGGTGGATTCGACGGCGGCGGCCGGATCGCCGCAGTCACCTCCCCTGGCGACGCCACCCGAGCCTGTGGCCCCATCCGAGCCGGAAGCGCCACCTGAGCCGGAAGCGCCACCCGAGCCGGTGGCCTCACCCGGGCCGGAAGCCCCGGCTGAGCAACCGATCCCCGCCTTCGTGTGTGTGGCCCGAAGCGACGACCTGCGGGCCATCGAGGGGCTGGATTCGGAGTTGTTCGAGTTCGAGGCGGGGGACGACCGAATCCTGTTCGGCCGGCGCGGGAACGGCGAGGTGGTGGCGTTCGCGCCGAACTGCCCGCACGAGGGAACGGACCTGGCGGCGGCCACCTTCGTGGACGGCATGATCCGTTGCCCCCGGCACAATTATCTCTACGACCCGTGTACCGGTGAGAACGTCGTCCCATTTCGGATCTCCCCGCCGGAGAGCATGTGGAAGCTGCGCCCCGGCTACCTGCCGACCTACGCGGTCGAGGAACGGGACGGCGGTGTGTGGGTCGCGACCACGCCTGGGCCGCCACCGAAGGTATGGGACCCCGAGTTGGAAGTCCGGCCCGCCTTTCCTGACCGCCAGATCGTGACGCCGCGCCCCGCAAAGGCCGAACCAACTGGGCCGGTAATCGCCGAGGCGGAGCACATCGAGGTCGGCCTGAGCACGACCTTCGAATTGGAGCTCCCCATGGACAAGGCCCCGCCCGCCCACGCGTGGAGCGTGGAGGCCACCGACGACATCCTGACGGTGCTCGAAAAGAAGCTGGAAATGGAACCGACGCCGCGCCTCCGGGTGCGCATCATGACCCGCAAGCTTGGTCAGGGAACCGTCCGGTGCACCTTCGGCCGGCCGTGGGACACGACGCCGGCGGAGATCCGTTCTTACATCATTGACGTCGCCGTCAGATCCTGATCCTGAGTCGACGGGCAGACCAGGACGGGTCGGGGGCCTAGGCACTCCAAGGTGCGGGCCCGCTTCGAGCTGGCGACACCTCGGGAACAGGCGAAAGACCGCGGGCACAGACTGGTGTACAGCCGTCGCTCTTGGCGCCACTTTCGACCGGAATCCGCCACCAATGGTGCCAAGAGCCACGAATTGACCCAAGACTGTGTCCGGTTGGCCTGCCCGGGCGGGGCCTGCCGGGCGGGACTGCCCAGGCGGGGCGGCTCGGGGCGGCCCTGAGTGCTCCTGGCGGAGACCCCCGGATTGCGAAGGTGGGTGGGGCCCGCCGCAGCTCCGACGAGCACCGGCCGCAGCTAAAATCAGCGCCCGATGGCCCTGGAAATTCGTGTCCACCCCGGCAAGTGCATCGCCACCCGCGCGTGCATCAACGCCGCCCCGCACACCTTCGCACTCGATCACCGGTCGCTCGCGGCGGTGGTCAATATCACCGGTGACCCCGAGGAGGAGGTGCTGGCGGCAGCCGACGCCTGCCCAACCGGCGCCATCACCGTCTTTCGGGACGGAACGCGCATCGCCTGATCTACAACTGGCAAGTCAGCGGCGCGTCAGCTCCCGATATTTGCGCCAAACATAGGCCGACAGACGAACAATCTGCAGCGAAGTGACCTCGCCTCAGGCGGGAGTCACGACCCCGCAGATCCCCCGCCGCTCCAGTTCGGCCCCGACCCGCACCAACGTCGCTTCCGCGAAGGGGGCGGCCGCCAGTTGCACACCGATCGGCAGACCGCCGACCGCGGCCGCGGCCACCGGCAGGCACAGCACCGGCAGCCCCACGAAGGACAATGGCTGCGTGAAGCAGCCCAGGTAGGTCTGGGTGGGTCGCAACTGGCCGTTTACTTCGGCTTGGCGCTGGCCGATGAGAGGGGCGGGAAAAGGCGTGGCCGGTGCCACGATCACGTCGACCACCGACAGAACCCGGCGCATCTCGGCCTGGAACCACCGCCGGAAGCGCTGCGCGGCCACGTAGGCGGAGGCGGGGACGAGGGCACTGGCCAGAAACCGCGGACGGGTCATCGGATCGAAGTCCCCCGGCCGACGCCGCAGGTCGCCGATGTGCTGCTCGGCTGCTTCGCAAGCGGTGACGATGGCCGCCGCGGCCCGGGCCCGGGCCGATTCGGGGATCACAATCGGCTGGCCGGCGCCCAGCGCCTCGGCCACCGCCGAGGCCGCGGCCAGCGCCGCCTGGTCAGCACCCTGGGCGAAGTAGCCGCCGGCCAGCGCGATTCGCAGCCCGCCGGCGCCGCCCCCAATCGCCGGCGTCACCGGCTCCGGGGCCTCGGTGGCGGCTGCGGGGTCCTCGGCGTCGGGCCCCTGAAGGACGTCGTAGACCGCCGCCAGATCGCGTACGGAACGGCCCAGGATGCCGACGGTGTCCAAGCTCGGGCACAGGGGGTAGACCCCCCGACGGGAGATCCGCCCATAGGTGGGTTTCAGGCCGAAGACGCCGCACAGCGAAGCCGGCACCCGGACCGAGCCGTTGGTGTCGGTTCCCAGGGCGAAGGGGACGAAGCCCGCGGCTACAGCGGCGGCCGAGCCGCCCGAGGAGCCGCCGCACACGCGGTCGGGATCGTGGGGATTGTGACACGGGCCGTAGTGGCTGTTCTCGGTGATGAAACCGAAGGCGTACTCGTCCATGTTGAGCGAGCCCGTCAGAACGGCGCCGGCCCGGCAGAGCCGGCAAACCGCCGCCGCGTCCTGCGCCGACGGGGCCCGCTCCCGGTTTATCACCGACCCCGCGATGGTGACCTCGCCGGACACGTCGAAAAGGTTCTTGACCGCGAAGGGTACGCCGGCCAGCGGTCCCGGATCGCCACCAGCGGCGACCACGGCGTCGACCCGCTCGGCGTCGGCCAGGGCCCGCTCGGCGAGCACTGCGGTAAAGCTGTTGACGGCGCCGTCGCCGGCCTCGATGGCGGCAAGCGCTTCCGAGGCGACCGCGACCGCCGATCGAGCACCCCCACGGACCAGCGCCGCCAGCGACAGCCCATCGCCGCTCGTCACGGCCGGAACACCGGCGCCGGCTCGTCCTTCAGGCCCTCCGTGACTTCCCCGACCGAGGCGGCAGCGGCCAGAAGGCCGGCCAGGTGGCCGAGCACCGCCGGCCACCACGCCTCCTCGATCGTCAACCCGGCGGCGGCAGCCGCCGCCCGGGCATATGCCTCACGTTCGTCAGGACCAGGGGCCGCGGCACCGGACACAACCCCGAGTCTTGCGCGTCAGGCCCGCCGCCCCGGGAAAGGTCACCGCGAGCATATGAACGGCCCGAACCGCTTGTGGCCCGCGGCGCGGACGGGCCGACACCAATGCCACGCCAGTGGCGCAGGTACTAGAACGCGCCGCCGGCGGCCCAGGCAAGCCAAAAGGCGCCGACGGCAATGAACACGATTCCGCCCAGGTAAATGCCGGCGCCGAGAAGCGCCACCCCGGGTTTCACGAGCCAGCACGTACAGCATGACCACTCCTTTGATCCGAATTCCAGTGGGCAAATCTTCATGAAATGTCGCACCGAGTCCGCTTTGGCGGTAGGCGGCGGTGAGCAGTGCACATTCGCTCCATGACATCCGTCACCCACCCAAACCCGGCAAAACCCGGCAAAACCGGCGATTTCACCAATCCCCCTGTCCCGGCCGCCCGTACTACCGCCCGGCAGGTGCCGGCGTAGGGACAGGAGGTCAATCGTGGTGAAGCCGACGGCTGGGCGATCCTCTCGGACCGGTCTCCTGGTGGTGCTGGCAACGGTGTTGACCGGGCTCGGCCTGACCGTGGCCGCCGGGCCGGCGGCGGCCGCCGCCGGCCCGTCGTTCCTTGGCGGTCTCAGCCGGATACGGGAAGTGGCCTCGACGGTGCCGGCCATAGGCGACGTCAATCCCTACGGGGTCGCCGTGGTCCCCACCTCGACTGGCAAACTCCAGAAAGGCGCAGTGCTGGTCAGCAACTTCAACAACATGGCCAACCAGCAGGGCAGCGGGACCACGATCGTGCAGATCGCCCCAGGCGGCCGCCAGACGGTGTTCGCGTCTGTGCAGCTGGGCGACGGCCAAGCCTGCCCGGGCGGCGTCGGCCTAACAACGGCGTTAGCCGTCTTCCGCTCGGGTTGGGTGGTCGTCGGTAGCCTTCCAACCAGCGACGGGACCATCGCCACCGCAACGGCCGGTTGCCTCATTGTCCTCAACCACAACGGCCACGTCGTGGAGACGATCTCGGGCAGCCCCATCAATGGCCCCTGGGACATGACGGCTGTCGACCAAGGTTCGAACGCCACGCTGTTCGTGACCAACGTTCTGAACGGCACCGTGGCAGCCGACCCCGACCCCACGCAACCAGGGATGGTCGTCAAGAAGGGCAACATCGTGCGCCTTCGATTGTCCTTTATGGCGGCCGACCCGCAGGTGACCTCCGAAGTGGTCATCGCTGATGGCTTCGGAGAGCGCGGTGACCCCGCGGCCCTGGTCGTGGGGCCAACCGGCCTCGGCATGCACGGCGACGTCCTCTTCGTCGCCGACACCGAGGCCAACCGGATCACCGAGATTCCCGGCGCCATGTTCCTGCCCGGGCCGTTCCTTGGCCCCGGCTTGCAGCTGACCCGCGGCGGCAACCTCAACAGCCCCCTCGGGCTCACTATCGCCCCCGACGGGCACGTCGTCACGGTTAACGGCGGCGACGGCAACGCGGTGGAGACCGACCTTGCGGGCAACCAGGTAGCCACGAAGACCCTCGACGACACGCCGGTGATGGGCTCCACGGCGGGGGCCGGGTCCCTCTTCGGTCTCGCCGTCAGCCCGAACAAGGCGGGGCTGTACTTCGTCGACGACATCAGCAACCAACTGAACGAGGCGTTGTAGCGCCCGACTCCGGAACATCCCGGTTGGCGGGGCCAAGCGTCTGAGGGCCATTGGGGCTACCATCGCCAGCCGGGGGAGCTCTGCTCGCGTCGCAGGAGGAGGGGCCATGTCGTTTGTTGGGTCCGGTCAGGCGTTCAACCAGAACGTGAACTTGCCGCAACCTCCCGAGGCGGTACAGCAACAATTGTTTCTCGGCTTGACCGGACTGCAGGGCGTGACACCGGTGAACGCCGGTCCTGGCACGATCCTGGTCAACCGCCGCTACCTCCCCACGTGGGCGATCGTCCTGGCGGTGATCGGGTTTTTTTTCCTCTTCCTGGGTCTTCTCTTCTTGCTTGTGCGGTCCACGGACACCCTGCAGATCCGGATCACGGCAACACCGGACGGCGGGTCGGCCGTTACGGTCAACGGCGTCGGCGACAGTGAGACCATCACCCGGCTGCAGGGCGTCCTGATGGGTGGCCAACCTGTCGGTTGGCAGGGTCAGGCCTATGCCGGGCAGCTCCCCCAGGGCCAGGCTTACGGCGGGCAGGCGCCCCAGGGCCAGGGCTACGCCGGGCCGATTCCGCCTGCGGCGAACCCCTATCCCGGCGCCAATCCCTACGCCGGTGCCACTCCCTACGCCGGTGCCAACCCGTACCCCGGCGCCAATCCCTACCCGGCCGCCGGACAGGTCCCGCAATCCCAGGCGTATTCCGGGCCTGGCGAGGCGGCCCCCGCCGCCGCCAACCCGGCGGCAGCAGCTCCGCAACTGTCGCCGGACGGCAACTACTGGTGGGACGGGACGCAGTGGGTTCCCACAAACCGGCCCGCAACAGGCTGACCTGCCCCAATCGCGCGTGAGACCGGCCCTGCTGGCTCACTGTTGCATCCAGGAGAAGTGCACCCGGCGTCCGAGGAACCCAGCCAGTGTGGGTTCAGTGGTGGCGGTACATCACCCGGCCCGCTCCAACGTCCTAAACCCGAGGTGTCGCCCCCGATCCTGGCCCATGGCCAACGCGATCCACAGCCGGAATACGCCGTCGACGATGCCGGGATCGGCACCCACGTACACCGGCCGCAGCCCGACGCCGGCAACGACCTCCTCCACGGTGACGCGGTCGGCCGCCTCGCAGGCGAAGAACATGTCGGCGGCCACCCCGTCGAACGTTGGCTCCAGCAGCACCTCCAACCCAAGGCAGTTGAAGGCCCGGGCATAACGGGCGCCGGGGCCATGCTCGGTGTAGGCGGCCTGGCTGTTGTTGACGTCTGCACCCATCCGGTTGGTGGCGTCGATCACCAGCTTCCCGGCCAGAGCTGCGCCATTGGCAGCCGCGAACTCGTCCACCGCGGCCGCCGGGATGGCGACGATTACAACGGTCGCCCCGCCAATGGCGCCGGCTATATCAGCCACCGTCGCCCCGAGCGACTCCCCCGCCGCGGCGCCGTCAGCCGGCTGGCGAGTACCAAAGGTGACCTGATGGCCCGACCGGGCCAGTGCGGTGCCTACCGCCGTGCCGATGCGTCCGGTACCGATGACCGCAATCTCCATGGCGCTGTTCCTTTCAGCCCTCCGCCCCCAGAGGTCTTTACCACAAGATGGCAAGGTCACCAGGCACGGGGCAGCAACCACTTGCGACCGGCCTCCTTGGTAACGTCGCAGCGCCGGTGGGCAGCGCCGGCCAATTTCCACGACGGCGGCGACGATGACCAGCCACACCCAGCCCGGGGGACGGGTGTCGACAAACTGTTTGGCGAGCACCGGTGCGAGCCGTCCGAATCTGGCGCCGCCAGAACGCGCTATAGCGCGCTCAGGCGACGCCAGTTTGCCCCCTGCTGTTTGTAGCCTTGACCGGTCCGCCGCGGAGGGAGAGCTGGCCCCAACCGCCCGGGCGCCAGGACGACCACACTGCGTTCGCCGTGGCTATACCTGCTTGTGTCACTGTATGCCTGAACATGTCTAGCAACCCGGATGTCGCCACGGTCGACGAGGGGGCCGAACGGGCGACACCGCCGGAGCGGCCCGCGAGCGATACCGCCGCGAGCGAGACCGTTGCGTGCGACACCCCCGTCAACGGGACCCCCAGGAGCGACACGTCCGCGCCCGAGAGTTACGCCCCCGCCAACGAAGCACCGGCCAGCGAAGCACCCCCGACCGACACCATCGCCATCGATACCCCTGCGACCGACTCGCTCGCCAACGGAGCACCCGAGAGCGACACCGCCGCCACCGAGAGCCCGACCGGCAAGAATCGGCGCGTCAAGAGCGTCCCGAAACACTTCGCACCGAAGCAGCGACGCCCTTTGCGCGCGATCGTGCGCGTGATCGCGGTCGTCGCCTCCGTGGGCCTCGTGCTCACCGCCATGAGCGTGGTGGGGGCGATGTCGACGCCGGGCAACTCCAACTTCACCGCCAAGTGGGCCGACTGGCTGCGCTCGCACCATGCCGGCTACCTCGCCAACGACCTCGAGCGCTGGTACTACACCGCCAAGCAGCCATCGAAGGGCGGTCGTCCCACCCACCTCAACTCCATCCCGTTGCCTCCGACGACGCAGCCAACCGTGCCGTCGCCTACAACCACGACGACACTCGTACCGCCGGGGCCACAACCGCCGCCGCCGGTGAACCTGGTGGTCATGCCGGCGCTACCGGGCGAGGGGCAGTGGCAGGCCACGGGCCCGCTGATTGACGGCCACGCGGGCATGTACGTGGCCCAATTCCGAGCGGACACCGTCTACACCGGCCAGATCACAACCGCCGTATGGATCGATCCCACCCGCCTCCGGATCCGGTTGGTGCCCGGCGCCCAGGAGCCGGGCGGTGATTGGTCCGAACCCCCGTACCTCGCCGATTCCACCGAAGCGGCGGCGGTGGCCGCCTTCAACGGTGGGTTCCGCTTCCAAGACGCCAAAGGCGGTATCTACCTCGACGGCCAGGCGCCAGTACCGCTGCGCGACGGCGCCCAGTCCGTCGTCATCAACAAAGACGGCAGCATCGATATCGGCACGTGGAATCAGGAACTGTCCATGACCCCCGAGGTCGAGTCGGTGCTCCAGAACCTGGTGCCCCTGGTCGACAACGGAATGCTCGCCCCGGCCGCAGCCAACGACGACCAGACCGTCTGGGGCTACACCCTCGGTGCCAGCACCATCGTGGCCCGTTCGGGGATCGGTATCACCTCTGACGGAGCGCTGGTATACGTCGCTGGCCCCGCCCTGAGCGTCCGCACGCTGGCCGAGGCCCTGCTGCGCGCCGGAGCCGTGCGGGCCATGGCGCTCGACATCAACCCGGAGTGGGTGACATTCAACTTCTACCAGCACCCCGACCCGTCCGACCCGACACAGGTCACGGCCACAAAGCTGTACCCCGAGATGCAGCGGCCAGCCACCCGCTACCTCGGACCGACCCGGGAGTCGCGGGACTTCTTTTCGGTGTCCACCCAATGAAGAGGCCAGCGCGGTGAGCGAGCCCCGGCCAATGGGCATCGCCGAGGGCGGCGGTGCCCGCCGTGGACTCAACGCGGCAACCGGGGCCACCGCCAGCCGAGGCCCCATCTCCGGACACGCCGCGTCCTCCGGTGGCAGACGACCGGAACCGGTGTCTGCGCCCACCATCGCGTCCCAACCACTCCAGCACGACGGCCGCCCCGCCACCCGCTGGCTGGGCGCCGTGGTCCGCACCGCCCGCCCCAAACAGTGGGTGAAAAACCTGCTGGTCTTCGCCGCCCCCGGCGCTGCCGGCGTGTTGACCCAAAGTCGCGATCTGGCGCACGCGGGCGAAGCCTTCGCGGTGATGTGCCTCGTCGCCAGCGGCATCTATTTCCTCAACGACGCCGCCGACGCCGAGAGCGACCGGGCCAACCCCCGAACCCGAAACCGCCCGGTTGCTTCCGGGTTGCTCAGGCCCCTCCACGCAGTCGCCATCGGCATCGCACTGATCGCCATTGGCACCGGGGCGTCGCCGCTGGTCTCGCTCAAGCTGGCGATCGTCGTCGGGGTGTACGTGGCGTCGTCGGTCGCCTACGTGTTGTGGCTCAGGTCCGAGCCCGTGATCGACATGGCCGCGGTGGCATCGGGGTTCGTCCTGCGGGCCATCGCGGGGGCGGTCGCCGTGGGCGTCCCCATCTCGGAGTGGTTCCTCATCGTGGCCACCTTCGGAAGCCTGTTCATGGTCAGCGGCAAGCGGTTGGCCGACGTGCGGACCGCGCCGGCGAGCACCGGATCCCGGGATGAGCGACCTGCCACCCGACCCTCGCGACCTCGCTACAGCACGGCTTTTCTCCAGTCCGTCCTGGTGATGAGCCTGTCGGTCACCATCGCCGCCTACTGCCTGTGGGCATTCGAGAACGTCAAGGCCAGCGGGGGCGCCCATGCGGGTCACGCCGCCTTGTGCTACCAGCTGTCGATCGTCCCCTTCTCGTTGGCCATGTTGCGCTACGGGTTCCTCGTGGACCAGGGCGAGGGCGGCTCCCCCGAGGAACTGGCATTCGGTGACGGGAGGCTGGCTGCACTCGCCGTCGTGTGGTTGGTGATCTTCGCCGTCGGGGTCTACCTGTGACCCGCGCGGCGCCGGCGGTCCTCGGCGGGCGCGGTTCCACCCAGGCGGCGGTGCGGGCCGAGGGCGGGTCCACTGACCCCGCGGTGCAGGCCGAGGGGGAGTCCACCGTGCCCGCAGTGCTGGCCGGCTGGGGTGCCACGGCACCCTCGGCGTGCCAGCTGCAACGCCCGTCGACCGTCGCCGAAGCAGCGGCAGCGCTCGCTCGCCCGAGCGAGCGGGGGGCCATCGCCCGGGGCCTCGGTCGCAGCTATGGCGACGCCGCCCAAAACTCCGGCGGCACGGTGCTCGCCACCACCGGCCTCGACCGCATCCTCGACGTCGACCTGGCCCGGGAAACGGTCACCGTGGAGGCTGGCGTCAGCCTCGACCAGCTGATGCGGGCGCTGGCACCTCTGGGCCTGTTCCCGCTGGTGACCCCGGGCACGCGCCAGGTCACCATCGGCGGGGCCATCGCGGCCGACATCCATGGCAAGAACCACCATCGCGACGGCAGCTTTGCTGGCCACGTCGAGGAAATGACGATTGAGACTCCGGCCCTCGGTCGCCTCACGGTGTCGGCCGAATCGCACCCCGACTACTTCTGGTGCACCGCCGGTGGGATGGGCCTTACCGGGCTGGTGCTTACGGCCCGCCTGCGGTTGCAGCCCATCGAGAGCACCACCATGACGGTCGACACCACCCGCGGTCGCGACCTCGACGAGGTCATGGCGGCGATGGTCGCCCGCGATCAGGACTACCGGTACTCGGTGGCCTGGGTGGACTCGCTGGCCCGGGGGCGCTCGCTTGGGCGGGGAGTGCTGACCCAGGGCGACCACGCCCGGGCTGACGACCTGCCCGCCAAGCTCTCCCGGGCCGAACGGCTTGCCCTCCCCGCGGGGGCCCGTCTGGCGGCGCCCGCGTGGGTGCCGTCTGGGTTGCTCAACCGGGCCACGGTGGCCGCGTTCAACGAAGCCTGGTTCCGCAGGGCACCCCGGCGACGCCATGGCGAGTTGGTACCGCTCGGCACCTTTTTCCATCCCCTCGACGGGGTCGTCGGCTGGAACCGGATCTACGGGCGCCGGGGATTCGTGCAGTACCAGTTCGTTGTTCCCGACTCGGCCCACGATGTCGTGCGGGGCGCGCTGGAGACCCTCGGCGGGGCGCGCTGCCCATCGTTCCTCACCGTGCTCAAGCG
>JBOGGN010000372.1:0-9550 GCA_050744165.1 Acidimicrobiales bacterium
GTCGTCGACCTGGGCGGCATCGAGACGGCGCGCGGCGTCGAGATGTACCTCGTGCTCTGGATCTCGATGATGCAGGCAGGCGGGACGCCCGACTTCAACGTCAACGTCGTGCGGGCGGGGGAGTGACCATGGCCAACTCTGCCACCCAGGGAATCAAGATCGTGCTGCATCCGGTGTCCGATCTCGCGGCGGCCAAGGCGGTGTACACCGCGCTGCTCGGCGCCCCGCCCGAGGCGGACAGCTCCTACTACGTCGGCTACGAGGCTGCGGGCCAGCACATCGGGCTCGTGCCGAGCGGCGGCGCGGACGGGATGACCTCGCCGGTGGCCTACTGGCAGGTGGCGGACATCGAGGCGAAGCTGGCCGAGCTGACCGCCGCCGGGGCCACCCTGAAGGAGCCTCCGCGCGACGTCGGCGGCGGCCGCCTGGTGGCCACCTTCACTGACCCGGACGGCAACGTGCTCGGGGTCATCCAGGACAAGTGAGCGCCGGACCGGGGCGCCGCCGCCCTCGGGCTCGGCCCTCGGCGCCGGGCGCCCCTTGACCATCGAGGTGCCGGAGGTGGGATGCTCGGACGCATCCCACCTCCATTTGTTGTTACAGGGCGTCTTCCTCCCACGTGGCTCCCTCTTCGGTGACGGCCTACTTCGAGCGCCATGGCGCAACACACTTTCGGGCGACGCCGCACGTCGGCGGTGCCTGGAAGCTCGATGAGCAGCACATCTCACCGGCACTCGGTCTGCTCGTCCACCTCGTCGAGGTCGACCGAGACGCCCGCCGTGGCGACGGGCTGGTCCTCGCCCGGCTTTCCTACGACATCTTGGGCACGGTTCCCGTCGATGTCGTCGAGACCGAGGTCCGTGTCGTGCGGCCGGGCCGGACGGTCGAGCTGGTCGAGGCCCGGATCATCCACCGGGCCCGCACCGTGGTAATGCTCCGGGCGTGGCTGATGCGACCGTACGGCACGGCCGCCCTGGCATCGAGCAGTTTCCCACCGCTGCCGGAGGTGGATGAGATGCCGCCGTGGGACCCGACGACAGTCTGGACGGGCGGGTTCATCGCCTCGGCCGAGGTCCGCCGCCTCCAGCACCGTTCGGGACGAGCGTCGTACTGGGTCCGCAGCCCGGTGGACCTCGTCGACGGCGAGGCGGTCAGCCGCTTGGCGCACGCCGCACGCCTGTTCGACATCGCCAACGGGATGACCGTCCTCGCCAGCCCCGAGGAGGTCTTCTTCCCCAACGTCGATCTCACCGCCCATCTCTTCGGCGACTTCGCCGGGGAATGGCTCGGCTTCGACACCACGGTGTCCTTCGGTCCCGGGGGCCTCGGGCTGACGAGCAGCGTCCTCCACGACGTGCACGGGCCGATTGGCACGGTGGCGCAGAGCTTGACGGTCCGACCGAGGCCGCGGGGCGACGCTCTTGAGTGAGGCGGAAACACCGGCGGCCGAAGGCTCACGAAAACTCGCTGCGTACTAGCCTCAGCTGGCATGTCGACCTTCAAGCGTGCGACCCCTGAGGCCGCCGTGGACGCCCTGCGGCCGGTCCGCCGGGCCACCCCGGCGGTGCCGGAGGCGGCGGGAAACTTGCTTCATCTTCAGCGGGCGGCGGGCAACCGGGCGGTGGTCGGCTTACTCGCCCGGCACGGGCCGACAGCGGTGGGCAACACCGGCGGGTTCCTGCAGGACGCGGCGCCGGCCGGAAATGCTGCCGCCCTGGTCTCCCGGTGCTGCGCCAGCCCGGAAAATACGCTGCGCCGCGTCCCGGTGCGGGGTTTCGCTGCCACCGCGGGCGCCCGGTCCGGCGGTTCCCTGCCGGCTGGCGGAGCGGTGATTTCGGAGCGGATCCAGCGCCACGCGTCGTGGGAACACAAGATGCTGGGGGACGTCGATCCCGACGAGCTCGAGGTCATCTCATCGGCGCGCGACCTGGTGGCGGAGCGCAAGAACGCGACCCAGCAGAACCGCGCCCAGAAGACCTTGACCACCGAGGACGGCAAGGTTCTCGACCCCGACACCGTCCTGCACGCCATCGAGCAGGAGATCACCCGCCTGCAGACCTTCGCGACGAACCCGCCGAAGGTGGCGACCCGCAAGCAGGAGGAAGAGCTGGCGCAGCTCGACCGGGCGAAGCTGCCTCCCGAAGGCGGCCAAGACGTGGCCGGACCGGCCAAGAAATGGGACGTCCGGCTGGTCGCGGTGCGCCTGAGCGACGATACCGACGCCATCCTCACCTACGGGGAGGTCAACACCCTGGCGGACTTCTTCGGGAGCACCGAGCAGATCCGCCAGACCGACCCCAAGCAGTTCCGCAGCTACGTCGCCGGGATCCGCGAGGAGAGCATCCGCAAGTTCATGCGGTTCCACACCGAGGTGGCTGCGGGCCTCGGCCGGCAGGCGAAGTACAACGCCGACGCCGACGAGCACGCGGTCAATCTGGACGGCAACCGGTCGATGGGCAACACGGGGACATCGGGGTCCATGGTCGTGGGCACCATGGCAGGCGGCGACGCCTACGGCGAGTTAAAGATGATGGGCAAAGTGCCCGGCGCCACGGCGTCGGAGTTGCAGGAGAAGCGCGCCGAGCTGCCCGGCAAGGCGGAGACGTCATACACCGCGGGCCTCGGCCGCAACGCCTGCCACTTCGCGCCCCAGAGTTGGCACTCCTGGGCGGAAGCCCACAACAAAGGGGTACAGCTGGCCCAGCAAGCCTATGTCCTGCGCAACGACGTCAACCTGGACAAGGCCCACTTCCAGGGCCGGACCGAGATCCCTGACCGCCAGCGGGTCCTCGAATGGGCGGAGGCGGGAAAACGAGCAGAGAAGCTGGAGAACGAGGCTCTCTTTGAGAACGGCTTCGGCGACCACTTCCTGCAGGACTCCTTCGCCGCCGGGCACCTCATCAACAAGACGCTCATCATGCAGTGGTTCACCAAGTGGCTGGACGAGAACTCCACGAAGCGCAGCTACACGTCGGACCCGAAGTGGCGCCGGGTGCAAAACATTGCCTATGGCCAATCGGGCATCGCCGGCAGGGGCCTCTACAACGCCCCGATCGGCCAGACGCAGAGCAACGACGCCCAATCCGTCGAAAACATGGGCGGCACCTGGCAGCAGCGCTTCGACGCCCTCGGTCTCGAGGTGCCCGGGTCCTTGAAGTTTGAGCGCTCCGATACTCGTGTCCTCTTCGCCTGGTGGCAGAGCGAGGCCTCTGAGAAGCCCTACCTCGCCAAGCACAACGTCGGCGCCCTTTTGGAAAGCGGCCCCATCAAGAACCGTCCGAAGTTGGAAAGGGCGCTCAAGGCGCTCATCAACGATGGCGTGGTGTATTACGACAACTACTCGAGCGGGGACCGGCTCAAGGGATCCGAGGCCATCGGGCTCAGCGGGTTCTTCGGGGACAAGACCCTCTGCCTGAAGGCCGAGTACATCCCGAAGAGGCGCACCAACGTGTCGGCGATGTCCGACGGAGGCTTCGGCGAAAAGGCCAAGGCGGTCACCTATGGCGACTACCACACCTTCTTGAACCACGGCTACCTGCAGCTGTCGACGAACGCCTTGCACGACTATTTCTGCAAGAACGGGCTCTGGGTCGACACCGAGGAGGGCCGGCCCGGCTACAAGATCTACGGCGACAACAACATGCTCCAGACCGAGAGCGCCCGGATGGTGAAATGGTCCGGTCAGACGTCGCGCATGTCGCGAGATTCGATCGTGCAACTGGCGACCACCGGTCGAACGGCGAATACGACCGCCGCCATCGCCGGGCGCATCCCGAAGTATGTCTCCACGGTGAAGGACGGCACCACGATCCCCCTTGACCGCTGGCATGGGGAGAGCAAGACGGCCGGTTTGAAGAAGCTGTGTTTTGACACTGTATTCCCCGATTGCTCGGGGCTCTTCTCCAAGAGCACCGCCATCGCGTCCGACGTGCTCGCCGACAAGATCTCCAAGGACACCGAGGCGGGCGAAGCCTTCTAAGCGGGCCACGGCCGGGCAGCGGTGTGTGGCACACCGGGCGACGACAAACTGAGCCCCTACACCGGGGGCGGTAGAGGAGGCTTGTTCGCTACCCCGCCGGCGGTAGCCGGACGGCCACCGCCAGGGCGATGACGACGTCGCAGGGCAGGAGGATCATGAACGGCATGTTGGCGGTCACCACTGAGTACCCCGAACCCCAGGCGGCGCCGGTCCCGCTCCTCTTCCTCGTCGCCGACACCGGGGGCGGCCACCGCGCCGCGGCCGCGGCCGTTGCCCAGGCCCTGGAGGCCGCCCGGCCCGGCGCCTTCCGGCCGGTCATCTGCGACCCTCTCGGCGGCGACGGCTCCTCCCGGCTGGTAAGGGCGGTCACCGGTCTCTACGGCCCGGCGATCAGGCTGGCGCCGTGGATCTGGGGTGGTATCTACCACCTCACCGATTCCGGACCCGCCATGAAGCTGGTCAACCGGGTCCTCTTGTCTCGCTCGGGCCCGGCGCTCACCGAGGCCATCACCAAGCACCGCCCGGCCGTCATCGTTTCTTTCCATGGCCTGATCGGCTCCGCCCTCATCCGCGATGCCGCTGCCCGGACCACAGCCACCGCACCGGTGGCAGCAATGCCGGCGGTGACCCCGCCCGGCGGGAGGACGACCGCAGCCACGCCCGTGCCGCCGGCGGTGCTCACCGTGGTCACCGACCTCGTCAGCGTGCACGCCGCCTGGCATCACGACGAGGCCGACCGGGTGGTGGTCGCCTCCGCCGCCGCCGCCTATCAGCAGCGCCGCCGGCACCGCGGCATCGAGCCGCATGTCGGCACGGACCGCCACCTCGCCGCGGACCGGCACCTCGGCACCGACCGGCACCTCGCCACTGACCGGGACCTCGGCACGGATTGGTGCGCCGACCTTGGCTTGCCCGTCGACGCTCGGTTCAAGGCAGCGCCCTCGCTGGCTGAGCCGCGCCCGGCGCTGCGGCAACGCCTTGGAGTCGACGGGAGCCGCTTCCTCGTGGTGGTCACCGGGGGCGGCGAAGGCTCCGGGGGCGTCGGCCGACAGGTCCGTGCCCTTCTGCGCCACCTTCCGGATGTGTCGGTGGTCGCCATCTGCGGACGCAATGAGCGCCTCCGACGCCGCCTCGAACGCCGCCCCGAAGCCGGGGGTCGGCTGGTGGTCACGGGCTTCGTCGACAATATGTCGGACTGGCTGGCCGCCGCCGACGTCCTCGTCACCAAGGCCGGTCCGGGCACCATCGCCGAGGCCGCCTGCTGCGGCGTCCCGCTCCTGCTCGGGTCCCACGTGCCGGGCCAGGAGGCGGGCAACACCGAACTCGTCGTCGATGCCGGTGCCGGCTGGCGGGTCCGCACCGCGGCGCAGCTGGTCCGCGCCGTCGACCGCCTGCAGCGCCACCCCGACGTCCGGGCTCAGATGCGGCGGGCGTCGCTGCGCCTCGGCCGCCCCGAGGCGGCGGCGGACATCGCCGGTCTCATTGCCGACCTCGCTACCGAACCGCACCCGGCCTCCGACCCGACGCCAGCCGAGGATCGTTGGATCGACAATCCTCTGAGCGGCGAGAGCATCCGCATCCTCGATCACGGCGCCGACTCCGACGGCCAGCGGCTGTCGTGGGAACTGGTGCTCGCCCCCCGTGGGCACGTGCCGAGCACCCACGCCCACCCCGGCCAGACGGAGCGCTTCTGCGTGATGGAGGGCGAGCTCCACTTCCGGCTCGGCGGCCGTTCTCTCGTCATCGGCCCCGGTGGCTCGGTGAGCGTGCCGCAGGGCACCCGCCACCATTTTTCCAACCCCTCCCCCACCCCGGTCCGGGTCCTGGTCGACGCCCAGCCGGCGCTGCAGCTAGAGGCCTTCCTCACCACCGCGGCGGCGCTGGCCCGCGACCAGTTCGCCTCCCGGCGGCGCCTCCCCCGGCTGGTCGACCTGGCACTGCTGCTCGACGACTTCGCCCCCGAGGCCCGCGCCCCCCGCCTCGCCCGGCTGGTCGGCGGGACCTGCCATGTGGTCGCCCGGGCCGCCCGCCGGCGGGGCGGCGACGCCCGTTACCAGCGGCTGCGAGCCGGATGACCAACGCCGTCGAGGTCCGGGACCTGGTCAAGCGGTACCGACGGGCCACCGCCAACGCCGTCGACGGGATCAGCTTCGACGTCGCCGAAGGCCAGCTGTTCTGCCTCCTCGGCCCGAACGGGGCGGGGAAGACCACCACGGTGTCGATCCTCACCACCACCCTGCAGCCCACGAGCGGCGAGGTGGTGATCGCGGGAAAAAGCCTCGCCGTCGAGCCCCGGGTCCTGCGCCGGCAACTGGGCATCGTGTTCCAGCAGCCCTCGCTGGACCTCAACCTGACGGCCGAGGAGAACATCCGGCTGCACGCCGTGCTCTACGGCCTCTACCCGTGGCGGCCGGCGTACCGCCTCATGGCGGCGGCGTACCGCCAACAGGTGGGCGAGCTGGCCGAGGTGCTCGGCGTCGCCGACGTCCTGCACCGGCCGGCCCGGATGCTGTCGGGCGGCACCCGGCGCAAGCTCGAAATCGTGCGGGCGTTGCTGCACCACCCGCCGGTGTTGTTTCTCGACGAGCCCACCACCGGCTTGGACCCCGAAAGCCGGCGCAACCTGTGGGACTACCTGCGCCTCGCCCGCTCGCAGTCGGGCACGACGCTTTTCCTGACCACCCACTACCTCGAGGAGGCCGAGGCGGCAGACGCGGTGTGCGTGCTTTCCCGGGGCCGGATCGTCGAGACGGGGACACCGGCGGAGCTGAAGGCCCGGCACCTCCGGCCGGTGCTGGTGCTCGGAGCGGCAGCTGGTGATGTCGCCGCGCTCCGCGCCGAGCTGGCCGCGCTCGGACTGTCGCCGGGACCGCCGGCCTTTGCCCGAGATGGGGACGGGGACGGGGGCGCCGGCGGGCGGGCCGCCGACGGGGGCTTCGGCGGGCGGCTGCGGGTGCTCCTCGGAGACCGTCCCCCGCAGGCCGTGCTGCGCTCGCTGCAGACGGAGCTGACGTATCTGCGCATCGACGATCCGACGCTGGAGGACGCCTACCTCGACCTGCTTTCCCGGCCGGCGTAGTGGGTGCGGCCGGCGTGACTCCTCGGTTCGGGGCGCGCTACGAAGCCGGCGGGTTGGCGGCCATCGCCCAGCGGGACCTGACCAAGCTGCTGCGGGACCGGCTGCGCCTCGCAGTCAGCCTCGCCTTCCCGGTCCTTCTGATCGGCGGTCTCGGCAACGCCCTCCAGTCGACGGTCGGCAAGGCGACCGGGCTCGACGCAGTCACCCTGGCCTTCACCGGGGTGCTCGCCGCCACCTTGTTCCAGTCGGCCGCGGCCGGAATGATCTCGCTCGTCGAAGACCGGGAAACCGACTTCTCCCGGGAGCTGTTCGTCACCCCGGTGTCTCGTCTGACCCTGGTCGGCGGCAAGGTGATCGGCGAGACGTTGGTTTCGTTGTTCCAAGGGTTGCTGGTCGTTGTCTTCGCGGTGGTCTTCGGAGTGTCCGTCTCGCTGCGCCAGATAGCGCTCCTGGCCGGTCCGGCCGTCGCCTGCTGCCTGCTCGGGGCCGCCTTCGGGCTGGCCACATTGTCGGCGCTGCCCAACCAGCGCGCCGCCATGCAATTCTTTCAGTTCCTCCTGATCCCCCAGTACGTGCTGGCCGGGGTCATCGTCCCCATCTCGGGGTTGGCCGGCTGGCTGCGGGTG
Source organism: Acidimicrobiales bacterium (assembly GCA_050744165.1). GTDB lineage: Bacteria > Actinomycetota > Acidimicrobiia > Acidimicrobiales > Palsa-688 > JBOGGN01. Next base: position 7,685 of record JBOGGN010000372.1, read on the forward strand.
GTCGCCTGGGCGATGCCGATGAGCTACGGGGTGGAGCTCACCCGAGCTGGCTACTACTCGGGGAGCGGCGGCTATTCCAAGGTCGTGTCCGCGGGCCCGGTGGTGGACGTGGCGGTAATGGCGGCCCTGTTCGTTGGTCTGCTGGTCGGCGGCGCGGCGCTGCTGGAGTATCGGGAGCGCAACCTCTGAGTGCTGCGGCTCCCGCCGGCGCTCGGGTGGCCCGAATACCTACCGCATGCAGCCAGGTTTTCGGGCCACCCCCCATGGGGGCGCAGGCGTCAGGGGTGCAAATGGGCAAATGACGGTGCCGGTGACAATCACGCCCCAGGGACGGGGGACGTGAAACGGCCTCGTAAGCGCGGAACTAACTTATCATCGTTAACGCAAGTGCAGGGCGCTATAACGCCCTGCAATTGCGTTAACCGCATTAAGTTAAGGCCTGTTGGGCTCAAATCCGCCCTGTCCGTCTCCAACAAACGATGACGTCATTTGTGCACGGGCCCTAAGAACGACTGTCTTTATGACTCTCGCACCACCCGCTCAAATGCGCCCAGATAGGACGAGTCACCACCGCGCTGGCGAAGAACCCAATACTCGGCGCCCCAGAAGAGATACCCCGACAGCGAGCGCTCGCCACCCGGCGACTCGGGGCGCCACCCCATGGTCTGGTTGAAGTTTTCGATGACGTGCTCGGGCCGGCAGCTCCACATGGCGCCTCGGGAAGGGTCCGGCGGAGTGGTGACCGCCTCCCAGGGTTCGGCCTGGCCCTCGGCGACCATCAGCGTCTGGTCGGGTTCGGCGAAGAGCCGGCGGCGTCGGACCTGCTGCCACGGCTTGCGGCTGCCGTCGAGATAGGCAGCCACCCCGCCAGCCGCCGCCAGGGCGTGGCGGGGGTAGAAGTCGATCCCGACGATGTCGGCCAGCTGGCGGGCGACGACCAGGGAATCACCCTGGTCCCGGGTCCGCCACCACTGCTGGGCGCCAACCGCGACCGAGGTCGGCAGGAACCCATTCATGACCACCGGCCGGCTGGGGTCGCTGGCACGCACGGCGGCCACCTCGGCGGCCACGAAACGTCGATCCAGGCGCCAGCTGTGCTCGATCCCGAGTGGGTCCACCGCCTCGTGCTCCACCTGCCAAGCCATCACCGAGGGGCGGTCCCGGTAGCGTTCGACCACCCTGCGCACCTGGGAACAGGCGGCCTCGAGCAGCTCTGGGTGAGTCTCCGGCGTCACTCTTTTCCCCTCCGGCAGGGCGGCCGCCAGCCGGTGGGATGGCACAAAGAACTCTGGGTAGCCAAAGCACTTCACGGCGCCGACGTCGAGGATCACCCGCTTGCCGGCCGCTTCGGATGCCAGTACTTGCCAGTCGAGTGGCTCCGGGTCCCACTGTCCGGGCGCGGGCTCCATCCGGTCCCAGTACGCTGCCAACCGCACCACCTCGAAGGGGTGGCTGAGAAGCTGGGCCATCGTTTCCCGGGGATCGAGCCCGAACGCCTCGGCCTGCAGCGGCCGAAAGCTGATCCCGAGCGGGGTCTCGTTTCTCGGCGACACCGGCACCTCCTGCCACCGGACGGTCGGCGCCTGCTGCGCCCTGGCCACCCGGAACTCCGAGGCGGCCGGGCCCACCAGCGCGGCCACGGCGGCCAGCCCGAGCGCCGTCTTCGTGCTTTTGACCATGGCCACCATCTTGTGCGTCGCCGCGGGTGACTGTCGCCGGTCAGGCTCGGGGCGCCTGCCGAGTTGGTCCGAGGTTGTTCCGGGGGGCAGGCCCGCTAATGCCGGGATTGCGCAATGATTGGGTTCTGAGCCCAATGGAGCGAGAGGAGGCAGCCAGTTGATGTCCTACCGCTGAGTCCTGCTTCCC
>JBOGGN010000373.1:0-16471 GCA_050744165.1 Acidimicrobiales bacterium
GAGTCGGCCTTCGCCAGCGTCCTCATCGCCGGCGTGGTCGGAATCTCAATCATGTTCCATGGGATCATGTCGGTGGCCCTCCCCATGGCGACCGAGTTTGGCTACACCAAGGAGATCGAGGACCGGGTCCTCGCCCCCATGCCGGTGTGGCTGGTGGCGGCGGGCAAGGTCGTCGCCGGGGCCGTCCAGGGGCTGATCGCGGCCTGCATCGTGTTCCCGGTGGCCAAGTTCGTCCACGCCAAGGGCATCACGGCGCATCTCTCCATCCATTGGCCGGTGCTGATCGTCCTGCTACCGCTGGCCTGCATCATGTGCGCTTCGTTCGGGCTGGTGCTTGGCGCACGGGTCGAGCCCCGGAACATCTCGGCCATGTTCGGGTTCATCGTCCTGCCGATGACCTTCCTTGGCGGCACGTACTACGCCTGGACTGCCCTCCAGCACGTGACGGTGTTCGGCTTCCCGTGGTTGCAGACGCTGGTGCTGATCAACCCCTTGATCTACGTGACCGAGGGATTCCGGGCGGCGTTGACCACCTCGTCGCACATGCACCTGTATGTGATCTTCCCGGTCCTTGCCGTCATCACTGCGGTGTTGCTGTGGCAGGGGATCGCCGGGTTCAAGAAGCGGGTGCTCGCCTAGTCCTACCGGTGGCAGCCGGGGCCTTCGGGCCCCGGGCCCCGGGCCTTGGGGCGCTGGGCCGCACTCTCCTACTGCGGGGCGTCGTGGGCGGAACGGATCCGGACGGGCGTCATGCGGCCCTTGACCAGGACCTCCTCGGCGTTATCGAAGTGGACTGCAGCTCCGACCAGGCCGGGGACCTCGTCGGTGACGATGACCTCCCCTCGTCCCTCGCGCGCCGCCAGGCCCGAGAGCCGGAAGGCAACGTTGGTCTGGTCACCGAGCACCGTCACCAACTTGCCGGTCATGGTGCTGACACCGACCAACCCGCTGGTGACCGCCCAACCCATACGCAGAGGTGAGCCATCGGGCGAGGTGAGCCCGATGGATCCCGCCACCCGGTGGACGGCGCGAGCGGCGTCAAGGGCGAAGGTGGTGGCCCGGAGGACGGCGTCGGGGATGTGGTCGATCTCCCATATCGCGAAGAAGGCGTCGCCGACGTAGTTGTTGAGCGTGCCCCCGTGGGTCACCAGCAGCTCGAACAGCATGTCGTACAACCGGTTGAGCTCCTGGGTCAAGGTGGTGGTCTCGGTCTGCTCGGAGATCGTCGAGTAGGAGACGATGTCGCCCACGACCATGGCCATGCGGACCAAGCCGACATCATTCACCGTGGCTCGGTGTTCCACCTCGGCGACGAGCCGCTGCGGAGGGACGCTCCCGGCCTGGAAGCGCAGGGCGGTCTGGCCGACCAGGATCTCGTCGCCGGAGTGCAGCAACACCGGACTGATGCGTTCGATGCGCCGCCCGTTGACCCTCGTCCCGTTGGTGCTGGTGTCGACGACGTAACCTTGCCCTGAGGGGGCGTCCCAGCGCACTTCGGCGTGGACACGGCTGACTGCCGGGTCGTCGACCAGCAGGCGCCGGTCGGGTTCGATGCCGGCGCATTCCCGCCCGATGAAGAATCGGTCTTTGATCGGGTACACGCGCTCGGCCGCGGAGCCAGCGTCGGTGACCAAGGTGGCGGGCGAGGCTTCGGAGGGCATCACCAAGGGCACGAGGTTGGCGGCCCGCAGCACTGGCAGTGACGACCGGAGTTGCGTCGTCGGGGCACGGCGCCGAATGTACCGCCGGACCCCCGGCCGTGGTGTCCGGTCCTCGAAGGCGGCCAGGGCGGGTTCATAGGAATGCCTTGTACCCGCCCACAGTCGACCCTCGACCGGGGCGATCGAGACCCGGCAGGTTGGGCAGAGGAACCGGTCCCGCGGCCCAGAACGCCTCGCCTCGGGCGGCGCCGATCATGGCTCCGTGCCACACCGCCCGCGCTTCGACGGCAGCCAGAAGGCCGGGGGCAGACGGTGACCCCGCCGTACCGAACTGGCTGGCGTGGGCGGCCAAGGCCGCCATCTTGACCGGCCACGTCTCGGTCACGTCGACCACGAAGGAGGGGGAAAAGGGGTGGTGGACCATGTAGTGGAACAGGTGGCGGGGGCGAAAGGCGTTGCCGGGACCGACGCGGGCCAGGCCGGCGGCGAAGGTGGCGTCGCGTGCCAGGCGCCCGGTGGCGGCATGGTCGGGATGGCGATCATCGAGGTAGGGGGCGAGCACCACCCGGGGACGCAGGTCCCGGAGAAGAGATACCACCGCATCGAGATGGCCGGCGTCGGACCCGATCCGAGTGTCGGGCAGGTCGAGGCAGGGTCGGGCGCACAAACCGAGGACGCGAGCCGCTTCCATACGCTCGAGATCTCGCTCTTCAACGGTACCGAACGAGGCCATCTCACCCCTCGAAAGGTCAGCCGCTGCCACCCGCAAGCCGGATCTGGCGGCGACCACCAGCGCCGCCCCACAACCGAGCTCAATGTCGTCGGGATGGGCTCCGAGCGCCAGAACGTCGACCGGTTCGGTCATTCCGGCTCGGTCAGATAGTCGTACATCAAGCTGTCCGGCCCGTTCCCGGCGGAGGACGCCAGCTCCACGGGAAGGAACATCGGCACCGGACGGCCGTCCAGCACTCGGCGGACCACGTCGGCGAATACGACGGAGTACAGCGCCGAGCTGCGCCCCGGGATCAATCCCGAGATCTGGTCGTTCAGATAGATGAGGAAGGTGACATCGGTGGACCACGAGTCGGTGGCCAGAACCTCGTCGATGGAGAGGTGGCCGTGGCCGAGGAAGAACCGGTACTCGAGCCCGCAGTAGCACTGGGCGAAGGCGAAATGGTCGCCTCCCTGCTGAATATGGCGGAGGCGCTCACGTCGGCCGTCCTTCGGACAGGCGTAGTGCAGGGGCAGGTAATCCGGGTCCAGGACCCGCACTTGGGGGTCGATCCCGGCGGCCACCAGCGCCGCCACCGCTTCGTTGTAGACGGCGACGAAAGCGTCGATCCGCTCGACGGCTTGAGCGACGGAGGCCGACAACACGCCGCCAAGGCGCGAGATCAGCTCCACCGTCGGTCGATAGTCGAGGTGCTGGGCCAGGAGGTGGCAGGTGAGCGCCCGGTTCAGGTCGGCGAGAGTCTCGACGCCGTCGTCGGCCATGGCGTCGCTCATGGCGTCGAGGCGCTGGCGCCACGGAGAGGACCGGGAAAGGTCCGGCGCCGTGGCCAGCCAGTCCGCCAGCCGGGTCACCAGCTCCTGGCGGCGAGCCATCTCCACCGGCACGAAGCGGCTCTCCATCTGACGGAACTTGTTGCTCACCAGTCGGTACGCGAAGCCTGCCGGCGGCTCGCCCCAGGTCACCGTCGACGAGCCGCGGTTGGCCCCGCTGCGGTCGGTGTCGACTCCGATGAAGAGAGGGACGATCCCCGGGAGACGGCCGAGCGTCCGGGCGGCATGGAACTTGCAGGACACCGACCGTTGGTAGTCGCAACAGATCTGGTGGCCGAAGGCGACGGGAAGGTCTCCGGGATCCCAGCCGAGGGACCGCACCAACCCGTCGTCGGCGGGCGGCCGCAGCGAGGCCACGAAGTCACCTTCTTCGAGGTGCATCTCGTGTTCCTCCAAGAACCGGCGCCCCTCGCTGGCGGCGAGGAGGTCTCCGAGCGATTGCAAGGTCCCCGTCATCGGCCGCCATCGGGACGGGCACTGTCGGGACGGGCACCGGTGGGCGTGGCACCGTTGGGCGGGGCGCCGGTGGGCGTGGCCACCACCCGCTGGTAGAGGGCCAGGTAGCGCAAGGCCACCTTGTCGCTGGCGAACAGGCCGGCGCGCTCCACGCCCCGTTTGGCCATGAGCGCCGCCCGTTCCGGATCCTGCAGGATCGACAGGACGCCCGCGGATGCGGCCTCCTCGTCGCCCGGGTCGAACAGGGCGCCGGTCACGCCATCGTCGACGACCTCGGGGATGCCCCCAACCCGGGGCGCGACCACCGGTACGCCGCAGGCCTGGGCCTCCAGGGCGGCCAAGCAGAAACTTTCGCTCCTGCTCGTCATCAGCAACAGATCCGCCCGGGGGAGGATGCGGTGGACGTCGGGCCGCAGACCGAAATGGCGGATGTCCTCGTTCACCCCACCGTCGTCGAGGATCTCGTCGACCGCGGCCATGTCGGCGCCGTCGCCGATCAGCCACAGCGTCGAAGCCATCCGGTGGCGCACCGTGAGGAACACCCGAGCAACGGACTCGGTCGCCTTGACCGGCCGGAAGTTGGACACGTGGGCGATCCGAGGACGATGCGGGCGCACCCTTCCGGCATGGTGGGGGCGCCATCGGGTCAGGTCCACGAAGTTCGGGATCACCTCCGGCGGACGCGTCCATCCGAACACCCGGCGCGCCAGTTGGGCGTGACTGATCGAGACCGTCGTCAGGGCGTCGAGGGAACGGAGGGCGCCGTCGAGCTGCGGGCCCACCATCGGGTCCCGGCCGTAAACACTGACATCGGTGCCATGCAGGGTGGCGATCAGGCGGGGACAGAGGTCGCCGAGAACGGTGCGCAGCCCCGCCGCCAGAAACGCGAAGGGCAGGGCGTAATGCACGTGCAAGACATCGAGACCCTCCGTGCGGGCCACATCGACGATGAGCGACGTCAGCTTGTCGAGGTCGGTGGCCGGCCAGGCGAGGTCGAGACGGTCCCGGGAATGCGGGGCGGCGCCTTCGACCAGATGGGCGCTGACGGCGAGAGGCAGCTCCTCCAGGAATGCCGCGTTCCGGCGGCAGAACACATGCACGCGGTGGCCGGCCTCGGCCATCTGACCCGCCAAGCCAACGGCAACTTTGGCACTTCCGCCGAAGCCGGCGTGGCAGATGAGCCCGATCCTCATCGTCACCCTCCCGGTGCTTGGCCGGCCAGCTTGCGGGCCAAGAGCTTAAGGAAGCCCGGGGCCAGTTCGGGGTGGCTGGCCATCAGATGGCTGAAGTCGGTTCCCCGGAGCACCAGCGCCGTCACCGGAGTGCGGGCAACGAGGGTGGCGGAGCGGGGGATGTCAGCCAACAGCGCCAGTTCGCCAACCGCCTCCCCCGGCCGGGCGCGGTAAAGGAGGCGCCGCTGGCCAGCCTCGTCGCGGACCACGTCGATCTCGCCCTGCAGCGGCAGAAACAGGTCGCTGTCCCGGTCTCCCTCCCCACAGAGCTCGGCGCCTTCGGGCCAAGACCGCTCGGACATGGCTCGGGCGACGTCGTAGGCCTCGGTCTCGGCGAGGGAGGAGAACAGCTCGACGCCTCGCAACCGTTCGCGCCGCTCGAGGATCTTGGTCTCGGCGAGACCGATCAGGTTGGCGAAGAGCCGGATGGCGCCGGGAACTCCCGCCGGGATCTGCCGGAAGAAGGAATACCCGGTGTAGACGTAGCTTCCCTGGCCGTAGGCGGCGACCAGCAACCCCCCCGACAGCGGGTCCTCTCCGGGGTCGTGGCTGGCGAGCAGTGGCCGGTAGCGCGCGTCCCATTCCCCGAAGAAGTACAAGCCCCGGTCGTGAACCCACCCCTCGAAGTCCCCGGGGTCGATCTTGTTGGGGCTCCGCAACACGGTGTCGTCAGGATCGAGCATCATCACCGGGGCGTCGGGGTAGGTCACCCGGCCGTGGGGTTGGTAGAAGCGGAACGGATAGGGGGCCAGACCCTCGGCCTCATAGGGGTAGCTCTGGTACTGCACCACCAAGGTGCCGCCTTGTTCGACGTACTCAAGCAGCCGGGCGGCGTTGGCCCGCACCCCGGCATGGACCACATAGGCGTTGGGGCCGACCACGATGGCGTCGTAACGGTGTAGGTCCGCTTCGCCCAGCCGGTCGACGGCCAGCACGGTCATGTCGAGACCGAAGTGCGCCAGGGACACCACGACGCTCTCTTCGGCTCCGGGGATGTAGCCGTACCGAAGGGTCTTGAAGAACTCGGCCGCGACGAGGTGGACCTCGACCGCCGCCGCCTCGACCAGCAGGGCTTCGGCGGCGCAATTGCTCTCGTCGACGGGCCCGGGAGTCCCCGGGGAGGCAAGCCGCACCGCATTCAGCACCACGCTGGAATGGCGGTCCCCGACAGCCAGATCGTAGGCCAGGCGGTGCACGGAGTCCCCTTCCAACGAGGGCACGGCGATCTCGAAGGCGGCGCGCTGGCGGCCGGCGCTTCGGATCGGCACTGCCACCGCCCTGGGGTGGACACCCCACCCGCGAGGCACCGGAAGTGCCAGCCTGGCGACCAGCGCGGCGTCGGTCACCAGGCCTTCGAGTCCGACCTGGAGCTCATACTTGGCAGCGTGGGCGGCGGGGAGGATCTCGAGTCGGTGCTGCGGGTTGAGGGCCACGGGTGGCACCACTTCGAGCGGCAACTCCCGGTACCCACCAGAGCAGGGGGAGCGCTCGACTGCCACCGCCCCTACCGAAAGTCGATGCGCTCCATGGGCAACCGACCACCGGGCGCCCACCAGTGGCCCGTCGAACGCCTGCCCGCAGGGGACCCCGGCGGGCCACAGATAGCGGTAGGGAGTGGCCGGCCGGCGCAGCCAGTAGGGACACGTCAACGGCGCCGGGTCGGGCACCGTGACGTCGAAGATCGCCCGCGGGGGATCGCTGTCACTCGGGGGCACCGGTTGGGCTTGCCAGCCCTCGGGGAGCTCGAGGGTGGGGGGCGTGGGATCCACTGCCTCGCCGTCCCACAGGCGGGCCACGACCCGGAACGTGGTTCCCGGGATGAGCCGAGCGCGCTCGACCAGACATTCCCCGCGCAGGCCAAGGCATCGAGCCGCGACCCGCTCGCCGTCCGCGACCTTGCGATCGAGCAGCCGCCTCACCGAGGCGGCGTCGCGCGCCAAGGCGTTGGCATCGTTGACGACGATCTGGCGAGCCTGGCGAAGCAGGTCCACGAACTCGAGCGCCAGCTCCCCGCACTCCCGGGGCCGGTCGGGCCGGAAGGCCTCCACGGCGGCGGCAGCGCACTGCGCCGCTCGTTCCAGGAGGGGCTCTACCCCTGGTGGGCCACCGGCAGCAGCCACCTGGCCAGCCAGGCTGGCGTCGACACCGTCGAAGAGCTGATCCGCTTGGTCGGGGACTGCGCCAGGACCGCGGAGGCGGCGGAGGTAGTAGAAGTAGTCGCCAGCCTCGGGGAGGAACGAAAGGCCCTGGCTTCGGTGCCGGTTGCGGCTCTTGGCTGCCAGCTCCTCGTAGCTGCATCCCGCGACGGGATCGAAGAACCCCGTGTTGATCCGTACGCAGCCCTGCCGCTCGTACTCCGGCATTTGAGCGCCGGACACCCATGCCTCGCCCGGCTGCCAGTCGCCCGCCAGCGAGCAATACAGCTTCGACGGCCGCCACGGTGGCGGCTCGGTACCGGGGCCGGCGAGATAGCTCGGATCGCGGCTGGCGTCGAAGGCCGAGACCGTCGCCACGCCGACCGCCCGATGGTGGCCGTGACCGTCGCTTGGGCCGCCGCTCCACCGAGCGATCACCACCTGGGGCTGGACCATGCGGATGGCACGGACGATCTCGGCCACCACGTCCTCGGCGCCCCATCTCGCCAGTGCCGCCTCGGCGGTTTTCACATACCCGAAGTCGTAGAACGGACCGTACAGGACCTCGGCCCCGTCGACCTCCCGGGCCGACAGGCTCTCCCACGTGCGAACGATGCCGAAGGCGGCGCCTCGTTCCGGCCCGGCCCGGTTCTGGCCGCCTTCTCCCCGGGTGGCCGACCAGTAGACGACCCTGGCCGACAGCCGCCGGGAAAGGTACGCCAGCAGTCCCGTTTCCTCGTCATCGGGGTGGGCGCCCACCACCAAGACCGCGGCGCCGGTGGCCAGGGCACGCACCTCGTAGACGAGGTCGGCGTTGCCCAACTCGGGATTGGGAGTCACCGCCACCGAGGCCAGCCGGCGGGGGCACCGTCAAGGTCGAGATTGGGGCTCATCGGGCCCATCGGGCCCATCGGGCTCATCCGGCAGGGACCTGATCGATGTCGGCGTGGAATCCGTCGAGGGCGCCGGGGATCTGCGCCAGAGAATCAAGGAGGCGGCGGCCGCCTCCTCGGACCGCGTCGGCTTCGAGTTGCTCGAACACCATGACCCCTTCCCGCAGTGACGCCTTGATCGCCGCCAGAACTCGGCGGTCGGCGTCGCGGACCGCCGCCAAGAGCTCTGCGCACCGATCGGCGTCGAGACCTCCAACGCCTGCCTGGCTGGTGCCGTTGGCCAGCAAGTGCTCCTGAAGGCAGGCTCGGCGCGTCGCGCCCCGGTTGAAGGCATCATCCAAGTGACGGGCCAGCCGCCACGCCTGCTCGTCTGGGTCGGCCAGGCTGGCGACGACGGCCCAAAGTTCGGCGAGAACGTCGCCCGCGGGCCCGCCGCGCAGCTCGTTCATGAAGCGGGCCTGCGTGTCGAAAAGGAGCTGCATCTTGAGCGGCGTGAACCGGGCCGCGCCGTCCGCGACGGTCAGCGACTGGTCCAAGACGGCGAAGTCGTTGCCGAGGGAGTTCTCCAGTTCCACCACGAGAAAGAGGTGCCGGGCCCAGGCTCGATACACGTCCTGCAGCGCCATGTAGTCGATCCCCTTACGGGTGATGGCGATGCCCCACTGCCGGGCGAAGTCGAGGCGGCGGATGAAGCCGATCTTGTACATGGCAAGCATCGCCTCGATCTCGGAGTCCTGGTGATGGAGGACCGCCTGGTACTCGGCCGTGGCATCGAGGCCCGCGTTGTCGTCGATGATTCGGTAGCCACCGGGGTGAAGGTGGCGAAACTCGGTCATGTCGTAGACGGCGCCGTTGACGGCCGTCCACCAACCATGGGCGGCGTCGTTGTGCAGCACCAGCTCCGAGGCGTCATAGATGTCTGCGCCCGCCACTCCGGGCGCCGTGGCCGGGGCGAAGGTGGTGAAGATGTCCTGCATGAACCGCCCGCCGCCGAGCAGGCGGCGCACGACCTGCCTGCCGTCCTCGCCTGCCACGTCCCGCAGCGTGTCGAGGACCGAGGCCGCGAACCCCGCCTGGCCGCAGACGTAGAAGTACGCACCTTCCTCGGGCGTCAGGTACTCCCGCAGCGTTGTGGCGTTGGCTGGCGCTTTCATGACCTCGCCGATGCGCCGGCGCGGATCGCCACGGGAGAAGGCCGTGCGCACGATGAGCTTGCCCTCTGCCTCCCAGGCCGCCAGCTCGCCCGCATAGCACAGCTCCGCCTCGGTGCGGGTCCCCGCGAAGAGCCACGTCGGGCCGGAGTGCGGGTTGGCCAGGCGGTCCTGCAGGAAGCCGTGGAACGGGGACATGCCGGTGCCGCCGGCGAACATCACCACCGGCCGGCTGGCATCAACGGGAAGGCGGAAGCGCAGCGGCCGAACCACTCGGACCGGAACCCGGTCCCCCGGTTCGGCATCCTCCCGGAGGAACGTCGACGCGGTGCCTCGCCGTTCGGCATCGCCAGCCTTGAACCGCAGCGGGCCGACGGTCAGGTGGAGGTGGTCGGAGAAGGGGGCGTTGTCCGGGGGCGCCGACAGCGAGTACATCCGGAAGTCCTCGGGAGGCACAATGCGGGCCAAGGCCTCGTCCTGCCACAACTCGGCATGCCACAGCCGGGTGACGTCGTAGCCGTTGGCGGTCATGAGGTCGAGGGCGTCCCACAGCTCGCAGGTGTCCTCGAGCCGCTGCTCGAGGAGGTCGTCGAGGCCGTGCGAGCTCGACAGGCGCGCCAAGGCTTTGCCGACACTGCGCACCAGCGGGCGCAGCTTGGCGAAGCGCAGGAAGTCTGCCAGCTCCAGCTCGGCGGGGGCGCCGGGGCCGAGGCGGGCGACGAGCGCCTCCTGCCACGCCCGACCCACAGGGATACCTTCGCCACCGCGCGCTCGTAGCGCTTCTAGGGTCCGCTCGACAAGGGCCGCGTTGTTGACCGGCAGCACCCCGCAGCGGTCGCCGGTCTGGAAGACCATGCCCGCGCCCGCCACGTCGAGGACCACGTGTTGCACGCCCGCCCGCTGAGCGCTCGCCGGTTCCCGCAGCTCCAGGGTCCCGTAGGGTGCGAACACGCTGCCTTCCCAATAGCGCTCGCGACGAGACGCTTCGAGCTGCTCGGTCGTCTCCCGCCAGGCTCGGTCCCGGAAGAACCCCGAGATGCCGCTGGCGGTGGACGGCCGGCCGACCTTGAAGGCGACTTGGATGAAGCCGTACACCTTGCGCTTGTGGATGCCCAGGTAGCCGTGAGGGCCGGCGTAGGCGTCGCGCACCGCCTGGAACAGGCCCTGAAGGCCCCGATCGTCCGACTGCTCGACGTAGTCACGCACCGAGACCTCCTCGATGGCGTCGAGGAAACGGCGCACGTTCGGGGCGAAGCGGGCTCGGACCGCCTTGCCTTCGCCCCCGAGCGAGGACTCGAACTTCGTCCGCCCGAGGAAGGCGTCGACCATCTGCAGGGCGCTGGCGCCGGCGCCGCTCACTCCGGGAACACCGCTCACGATCGGGATCCCCGTAGGCGCCACCAGTTTGGCCCACACCGCGGGGTCGGCACAGGTGTGCCCGTACGGATTGGGGTCGATCTTCGGAAAGGACACCTCCGTGACGTGGCGGAGGCGGTCGAGCATGACGAGGAGCGCTTCGGTGAGTGCGTGGCGGTCGTCGCGCTGGGCCGCTTCCTGCGCCGCCACCGCGGCCTCCACCATCGGGGCGCACTGGGCCTGAATCTCCACGTTGATCAAGAGAAAGGCCCGTTCGGTATCACTCCCAGTCTGGGGGACCAGCGAGTCGAGGTTCTCGAGGCGCACCGGGCCTCGCGGATCTCGCAGCCGCCAGTTGTGGGTGACCAGGTCGTCGTACTCAAGGTTGGGTTGGCGTCGGCCCATCCGATGGGCCACCTCCGACCACGGCCCCAGGATGCAGCCCGGCACGGCGACGGGTGCCGGGAGGTGGAGGTCGTGGATGTCGCATCGGACATAGCAGTAGGCCAACGCGCCGAGGACCACCGAGGCCCGCCACAGATGTTCGTCGGCCAGGTCCTCTTCTCCTGCCGGAAGCGTCGGCAGCTCCAGGAGCTCCTTACGGGCGGTGACGTCGCGCCAAAGTGAGGGCAGGGTGGCTGCTATCTCGTCCCATGCCTGGTGGCTGGCGGGCATCGCCAGGGTCGGGGGTTGGTCGGGGAGGAACCCGGTTGCCCTGTTGACCGAGCCCAACTTGTCGCCATGGTCCCGTGTCGCTCCATCCAGTTGTGTCAGGACCACTCGGGACGGGACCGACGGGACCGTGCTCGGGCGAGAAGCCCCGCTCACGTCGGCGGCGGTCCCTCGTGGGTGTCGCAGAGCAGGGCCCAGCAGATGTCGCCACGGGAGACGGTGCCGAGGAACCGTCCGTCCTCGACCACCGGCAGCCGCCGGATCTGCTTGCTCGCCATCACCGTGGCCGCCTTGAGCAGTTCGTCGCCGGGGCTGAGGGTGATCGACGAACGGATCACGAGCCGGCTGATGGGCTGGTCGGCGTAACGGCGGCCACCCTCCACGAACACCTCGAAGGCGCGCCGAAGCGAAATCCCGGAGTCGGCCAGGCTTTCGACGTCAGGTATCAACAGCCGAAGGATGTCGCCTTCTGACAGCACGCCGACGAAGGTCCCATCGGTGTCGATCACCGCCAGATCACTCGCCTGGGTGAGGACGAGCAGTTCCGCGGCGAGCGCCATCGTGTCGGTGAGACCGACCCGCGCGCTCTTTCGATCCATGACGTCCCTGATCAACATGCGATGCCCCACCGACGGACCGGTTTCGAAGTTGGGTCGAGGCTAGTCGGCCGCGGTACAACTCGAGCCTTCCATACCGCCTTCGGACGAGCTGGCTGCGTCGCTTATCGCCTACGCCACCGAGCGGCTGGCGCCCGGGAAGGCTCCGCGTTCGATTGATTTCTTCGAGGCCTTGCCCCGCACCGATGCCAGCAAACTGGCTAAGGCCGCCCTCAGGGCGAAGTACTGGGAGGGGGTGGGGCGGCGGATCTGGCGTGACCGTATGTGGCGTGACCGGATGTGGCGTGCGTTGAGAGGCTACGGCGTGGACGATGTCGATGGTCGGTCGCCTTGCCCGTCCTCTTCCGGCTCTACCTGGTGCGGCTCGGCGATGGCCTCGACAAGATCGGCCCGAGCCCGGGCGACCCGGGAGCGGACGGTACCCACGGGGCAGTGGCACACAGCGGCCGTCTCCGCATACGACAGGCCCAGCAACTGGGTGAGGACGAAGGCTTCCCGCCGATTCTGTGGTAGCTGGGCCACCACGGCTCGCAGGACGACCGGCCCGTCGACCGGCGGCGTGCAGGTAGGGAGGGGGACCGCCGCCAGCCGGGCCCGGTGGCGTTGCAGGGCTCGGATATGGTCGGCGACGGTGCGCCGGGCGATGGCGAGCAGCCAGGTGCGAGCGCTGGCGTCGCCCCGAAATCGGGGCAGCGCCCGGATGGCCCGGAGGTAGACCTCCTGGGTGAGGTCGTCGGCGCTGTCGGGATTGCCGAGGTGGGCACAGAACCGCCACACCTCGGCCTGGGTGGCCAGGACGAAGCGGTGCAGCGCAGACGGGTCGCCGGCAGCCGCGTCCAGCGCCCAGCCAGTGACCTCGTCCATGCCGCCTCAGGCTAGAACAGCCTCGCCAGAATCACGAAGCGATGCTCGCCAGAGCTTGGACGGGGTGCCGGCGAACCGCCAGCGCCGGTGGAACTCTGCTGCAGCCGCGGACGACTATGGGGCCATGGAGTGCGCTGCCTATCGAGAGGCCGTGTCGGCGCGGATCGACGGTGAGGACACCGGTCTCGAGGCGGCCGCTGTCGACGCCCACCTGGCCGAGTGCCCGACCTGCCGGTCATGGGCCGACACCGCCATCGCGGTGACCCGTTCGGCCCGCATCGGGCTCGCCGAGCCGGTCCCAAACCTGGCCGACGCCATTGTTGTTGCCATGATGGCCAGCGCAAAAAGAGAATCCGGGGCCCGCCCGGTCGCTCGCGGGAAAGCCGCGGTCTCCCATGCCCGGCGCTGGACTGCCCCCGCGGGCCGCGGCGCCATCCCCGCCTCACCGGGCAAGGTGGCTCGTTGGGGCCTGGCCATGGTGGCGCTGGCCCAGGCCTGCTTGGCCGTGCCGGCCCTGTTGGGCCACGACGCCGGAGCACCGGTGCATGTCGCCCACGAGCAAGGCGCCTGGGCATTGGCCTTGGCGCTCGGGTTGGCGTTCGTGGCCATCAGGCCTGTCCGGGCCGGCGCCCTCCTCCCCTTCGTGGGCGCCCTGTCGGCAGGGCTGGCCGTCACCATGGTGGTCGACATCGCGGCAGGCCATACCGAGGCAGCGGCCGAGGCACCCCACGGTCTGGCATTCTTGGGCCTCGGCATGCTTTGGTTACTGAGCCGGCACGTCCAGACTCCGGCGAACACCACCCGCGACCGGGCGGCGCCGCCGGGCATGGCCGAGGCTGCGTGAGGCGCACCGCCGCCGTCATCGTCTTTGCCGCCGCGTGGCTGCTGGTGCTGGCGCAGCCGGCGTCGGCGCACACAGTCTCCGGCGTTGGTGCCACCAACTGGTCTTCCAACATCACGAGCGTCACCCCTCAGGTGCCCGGGCTGTCGGTACGACTGGTGGAGGACGGGAGCCGCCTGGAAATCAGCAATACCGGGCCGGAGATCGTCATCATCGGCTACGAGCAGGAGCCCTACATCAGGGTCGGACAAGACGGGGTCTTCGAGAACCTCGAGTCCCCGGCTACCTATCTAAATTGCTCCCGCGCCGGGTGCCCCATTCCGAGCGGGCTCAACGTCAACGGTCCGCCCAAATGGAAGAAGATCTCCAGCGGCCACATCGCCCGCTACCACGATCACCGAACCCACTGGATGGGCAAGACCGAGCCGCCCGACATTGCCAAGGCACCCGGCAGGTTCCATGTCGAGGCCGACTGGACGGTCAACCTGATGCAGGGCTCGACGGCAATCACCATCAAGGGCAACTACGTGTGGATCCCCGGCACCAGTGCCCTCCCGTGGATCGCGGTGGCCCTGGTTCTGGCGGCCGCGGGAAGCGCGCTTGGGATCCTCGGGCTGTGGGGTGTCCCTCTGGCCGCGGCCGCGGTCGTGGTCACCGCCAACGACATCTACCACTCGATCGGCATCGCCGGTTTCTGGTCGGGCGACTTCGGCTACCAGTTGGGCAAGTTTTTCTCCGGCAGTTACTACTCGATGGTCGGATGGGTCCTCGGGCTCGTCGGCGCCTGGCTCCTCATCCGGCGGCGGGTGGACGGCCTGTACGCCGCGGTCTTCGCCGGCGGTTCTGCCGCCCTGTTTACGGGACTGCTCGACTTCACCGTGTTGTCTCGCTCGCAGGCGCCGTTCACCGATTCCATCACCGTCGACCGGATCACCGTGGTCGTGTCCCTCGGCCTCGGCCTCGGGGTTGCCATTGGTGCTCTGATCGCCATCCGGGCGACCAAGCCGCGCCTTGATGCCGGCGATGAGGAGGACTTCGAGGACGAGGACCTCGACCTGGAGGACGCGGGTGGCGGCAGCGCCGATGACGGCGACCTGGAGGCCGGAGGCGAGGGGGACACGGGCCCTACGGGCGTCAGCAGCAACGGCGCCGCTCCCGCGGCCGCCAACTCGTCGCCTGCAGACCACTCCGGCGACAGCTGACAAGAGGATTTGGCCCTGGACCTACGTGTCGCAGCACCGATCGTTGTGTTGGCAACGAGCCCGGGGGCTGGCCAAGCCGCCGATGCTGGCCGCCCACCCGGGGCTCGCCACCGACAAAGTTCTACCAAGCAGGTAACGAGTCGAAACCGGCCGTGGTCCTCCGCCGTCCCGACTCGCCGTCCGAGCGCCTCGCCCGGAGGGTCGCTACGCCGACACGAGCGCTAGCCGAGCGGAGCGATCGGCGCCACCGCGACCGTGCAGAACGAGCACCTGCTGGCCGCCTTGGGAATCTCGCTCAGGCACTCCGGGCACGGCCGGTTGTCGCTCTCGGGCTCAGGTGCCTTCTTGCGCCGCTCGGTCAGCACATTGAGCGGCTTGACGACGAAGAAGAAGACCGCCGCCGCCACCGCAAGGAAGGCGATGATCTGATTGATGACGTCGCCGAAGAGGAATTGGCTCTTGTTGATGGTGAACTTCAGGGCATTGAAGCTCGGCTTGCCGAAGATCGCCGCCACGAGCGGCGTCAGCAGGTCCTTCACGACCGCGTTGACCACCAGCCCGAAGGCCGTTCCGATAACCACCGCAATCGCCAGATCGACGACATTGCCGCGTAGGACAAAGTCTTTGAATTCCGTCGTCACGCTCTTGTCACGTGCCATCGCTACCTCCTGATTACTCGGTGTTGGGGGCAGCGTAGGCACCAGCCGCCTACCCGTACGCGAAGGCGCCCACTCCCACAACTCCTCGACTGCGGGTGCAGGTTCCTGGCTTGCCGTCCTGTCGCCTTTGACCTTCAGCAATCGCCGACTCTTGCTCGACGATAACCCTCCCTGGCGACGCATCACCCGGCCCGCCTGGTCCCTGTCCCCGGACTGAAGCGCTTGATCGCCCGGGCCGCCTTCAGCGCGACCACCACGCGACATTTAAGGCGGTATACCGCCTTAAATGTCGCGTGGTCAGAGGCGGGGCCCGGCGATGGCGGCCGATAGTCGCCGGCCTCCCGGCGGGTCATTGGGCGCGCGGTCAGCACGTAGCTGTGGCCAGCGGTGGGCCGGTCGCGAAAGAAGACCGCAAGCCGGCCAGCCTTGATCTCGCCAAACACCACTTGAGCGCCCGGGCGTCGCTCGTGGCCGGCCGGCGTGGCCAGTCCCGAGCCCCAGAAGACCACCGGTTCGACCCCGGCCGGGAGAACCTGGCTGACCGGTGACGCCATTTTTCCTGCCGTGTCACACCCGAGTCACCGCTGGGCCGCTGACCCACGAAGGCGCAGGTCAGCGGCCCAAACCGACTAGATGTCGTAGTAGAGCATGAACTCCCACGGATGCGGCCGCAGCCGCACGGCGTCGATCTCCCGCTCCCGCTTGTACCCGATCCAGGTCTCGATCAGGTCGTCGGTGAACACGCCGCCCGCCTTCAAGAAGGCGCTGTCGGCTTCCAGGGCGGCGAGGCTCTCCTCGAGCGAGCCGGGCACCTGGGGCACCTGCGCCAACTCCTCCGGCGGCAGGTCATACAGGTCCTTGTCCACCGGATCCGGCGGCTCGATCTTGTTCTGGACGCCGTCGAGGCCCGCCATGAGGATGGCGGAGAACGCCAGGTACGGGTTCGCCGACGGGTCGGGGCAGCGGAACTCGACCCTCTTGGCCTTGGGGCTCTTGGAGTACAACGGGATGCGACAGGCGGCCGAGCGGTTGCGCTGGCTGTAGACGAGGTTGACGGGCGCCTCGTAGCCGGGGACCAGGCGCTTGTAGCTGTTGGTGGTGGGAGCCGCGAAGGCGAGAATCGCGGGGGCGTGGGCCAGCAGGCCCCCGATGTACCAGCGGCCCAGGTC
>JBOGGN010000374.1:0-15905 GCA_050744165.1 Acidimicrobiales bacterium
TACTGGGGCCAGGCGACCGAGGAGGTCGACGCCAAGTATGATGGCGCCGAGATGCGGCCCGGGCTGTGTCGCGCGACCTGCCAGCGCTGGAGGCAGCCCCGGCTGACGCGCCGCCCAAGTTGTTTCGAAGCAGGCCCTTATCG
Organism: Acidimicrobiales bacterium; assembly: GCA_050744165.1. Classification (GTDB taxonomy): domain Bacteria; phylum Actinomycetota; class Acidimicrobiia; order Acidimicrobiales; family Palsa-688; genus JBOGGN01. The sequence goes on from JBOGGN010000374.1 coordinate 144, forward strand.
GTGTAGGTCGCCGTGCAACACCTATCCCACTGGTAGCTGTAGGCCCCCGGTCAGGGGTGCGAGGCAGTTGGTGTGTACCGCCCCGGGGCGGCCAAGCAGCGAGCGGGACCCACCGCAGCGCTCGCCCCTCCGGACCCGCACCCAACCAAAGCTTTACCTTCCTCTTGCATTCCCGCGGCCACTGCCGCACTCGCTGCGGCCCAAACTGGGCGGGTGCAACAAGGGGCGCTGCGGGCAGCAACGTGGTCGACTCAGGACACCCGGGAGCGGGTGGTCCTCGGTGTGATCGCGGCCGGAGCCGCGGCCGTCGTGTACATCTGGTGGGCCAACAACCCCGGCGGTTCCCTCCACAGCCTGGCCGACCGGTTGACGGGGGCGGGCCGCATCACCGGGCTTGTCGGCACCTACCTGATCCTGGTCCAGGTGGTGCTGATGGCACGCGTTCCCTGGCTCGACCGCTGGATCGGGTCCGACCGCCTGGCCAGGTGGCACCGGTCCAACGGCCAGTACACCATCGCCCTCCTCGTGGCCCACACCGTTCTGATCATTGCCGGGTACGCGGGATTCGACCACCTCTCCCTCGCCAGCGAGACCAGCAAACTCCTCCGCTACTACCCCGACGTGCTCGTCGCCACCGTTGCCCTGGGCCTGCTGGTCCTGGTCTCGATCACCTCGGTGCGGGCCGCCCGTCGCCGGCTGCGGTACGAGACGTGGTACTTCGTCCACTTGTACACCTACCTTGCGATCGCCCTGTCGTTCAGCCATCAGCTGGCGACAGGGAACGAATTCGCCACCCATCCCGGTGTCCGGGCGCTCTGGGTCGCGTTGTACGTGGTCGCCTTCGGGATGCTGGCCATCTGGCGGGTTGCGGTTCCGGTGCGAGACGCCTTCCGCCACCAGCTGCGGGTGGCGGTAGTACGGCCCGAGGCGGCCAACGCGGTCTCGGTCTACATGACCGGCCGCGACATCGAGCGCCTGGGCGCCCAGTCCGGCCAGTTCTTCCGGTGGCGCTTCCTCGATCGTGGCCACTGGTGGGAAGCACACCCGTTCTCCCTGTCGATGGCACCCAACGGGCACGCGTTGCGGATCACGGCCAAAGGGGTCGGAGACCACAGCCGGGGCCTCAGGGGGCTGCGGCCGGGCACCCGGGTGATCGCCGAGGGGCCGTACGGCAACCTCACCGCCCGCAGGCGGACTCGGCGCAGGGTGCTGATGATCGCAGGCGGCGTCGGGATCACGCCGTTGCGGGCCCTGATCGAGGATCTCCCGGTGGCCCCGGGCGATATCACCCTCCTGTACCGGGTGTCGAACGAGCGGGAGGTGCTCTTCCGCGCCGAGCTCGAGGAGCTCGCCATGGCGCGGGGCATCGAGGTGCGGTACCTACTCGGCCGTCGGGACAAAAATGCCGACGCGCTGAGCCCCCGCAAGCTGCGCCAGTACGTCCCTAACATCGCCGCTCGCGATGTCTATCTGTGTGGACCGCCGGGGATGATGGATGCCGCCATGGCCAGCCTCACGTCCATCGGTGTGCCGCGGTCACACATCCACTTCGAAAGGTTCGAGTTGTGAAGCGCTCCGCCCTTGCCGTCGCGGTGACGGTCGTCGGGTTGTGGCTGATCATTACGTTCAAGTCGGCGCCGCTTCCGAGGGCGGCCGGCGCGGCCCCGCCCGCGGCAATAGCGCCCGCCACCTCGACGACCACCTCGGGGACGCCAACCACGAGGACGCCAACCACGGCGACGCCGACCACGGCGGGCGCATCGGCGCAGCGCAGCTTGGATGGCAACACGTTCGACAACCAGTACGGCTCGGTGCAGGTCGAAGTCGTCTTGGATGGCACCCGCATCGTCGACGTCAAGCCGCTGCAAATGCCCTTCGACCGGGCCCGTTCACAAGAGATCAGCACCCAGGCGGCGCCCTTGCTCCGCCAGGAGGTTCTGAAGGCCCAGAACGCCCAGATCGACGGCGTGGGCGGCGCCACCTACACCAGCGAGTCCTACGCCCAGTCCCTGCAGTCGGCCCTGGACAAGGCGAGTGGCCAGACCGCCAACGGCCAGACGTCCCCTTAGGCCATGGCCGACCATCGGGTGGAGATGGTGATGGGCACCGCCATCTCGGTCGATGTTCGCCAGCCCGGTGTCGGGGACTCCGGCCTCGACGCCGTCTTCGCCTGGTTCCGCCGCGTCGACGAGGTGTACAGCACCTACAAAGAGCAGAGCCAGATCAGCCGTCTCGGGCGAGGCGAGATCCTCCTTGACGGCTGCGATCCCGAGGTGGCCAATGTGTTGGCCCGCTGCGACGAGGTCCGCCGGGCGTCAGGTGGCGCCTTCGACGCCTGGGCGACCGGCGTGTTGGACCCATCGGGGCTGGTAAAGGGCTGGTCGGTGGAGCAGGCGTCGGCGCTGCTGCTCGAGCGCGGTGGCGTGAACCACTGCATCAACGCCGGGGGGGACATCAAGGTGCGGGGCGAGCCCGAGGCCGGTCGGCCGTGGCGGCTGGGCATCGCCCACCCGTTCCAGCGCGACGCCCTCACGGTCGTCGTCGAAGGTCCCGATTTCGCGGTCGCGACATCGGGCATGGCCGAGCGAGGGCCGCACGTCATCGACCCGCGATCTGGCCGGCCCGCAGTCGATCTGGCCAGCGTGACCGTGGTCGGCGACGACCTGACCCTGGCCGATGGGTATGCCACCGCCGCAGTTGCGAAGGGACGGGACGCCCCGGACTGGCTGGCGACGCTGGCCGAAACGACGGGCTACGAGGCCTATGTCATCGATGCTGGGGGTCACGTGTGGTGGACCACCGGATTCGAGCGGTATGCGCCGGCGCTCAGGGAGTTCCCGAGGCCCCAACTGCTCGCCCGGCGCTGAACCGCGACGCCCTGCATCCCCGGAGGCCGGCGAGCGCCGCAACCCAGTCGTGTTTCCTCTCGTACTCACGGACGCCGTCCGGGATGGCCCTGACCTGACGACACGACTCCTCGAAAGTGATTTCCGGCATACGGTTCCAGCCCTCCGACCGCGTCCCGGCCAACGGTGGCGAGACTGGACTGCCCCTGACTCAGTCCGGCCGTCCCTCCGCCAGCCATGACGCGAACATGGGGTCCACGATCCGCCACCGACCACGGGGCCCGGCGTCGTGCAGGATCTCGCCCGTGGCGGCCAACCGGTTGAGGGCGCCGAGGACGGCCCCGCCCCGCGAGGTGCCGCCCGACCGTCCATACGGTGAGCCCGAGTGAGCCAGGGCGACCAGCAGCTTTCGCTCGACGGCGCCAAGGCCGTTCCAGGCGACCACGAACTCCTCGGCCAGCTCCGCTTGTGCGGTCGCCAGGCATCGGGCGAAGGTGTCCTCGTCGGCGCTGTCTCCTGCGTCGGTCCGCTCCCACAGGTGGTGGGCCAGGAGCATGGTCCGCTGGGGGTGACCCGCGGCGGTGTCCAGCAGCGGACCGAGCGCCCTCCCGACCGACCGCCCTGTCGCCTCGAACCGGCTCGAGATGTACTCCGCGGTCGGCACCGGCGGCAAGGGCGGCAGGGCCAACGGTCGAGCCTGGGCGTAGAACGCCCGCCGCTGGTCGGTGAACAACTGCTGCATCATCCCGACGTGCGATCCCGCGAAGACGTAACTGGCGGCGTCGGCGTGGTGTTGGATCTCGGAGCGGATGATGGCGTCCACGTTGTCCTGGGCGGTCAGCACGGCCTGGAACTCGTCGAACACCACCAGCACCCGGGCTTGGACCCGCTCGGAGATCAGCTTGGGCAGCGCCAAGCGCTCGAGCAACGACACCGCCGCCGGGTCGCCGACCTGGGTCTCGACCGACGCTCCGACAACGCCCAGCTTGACCGACGGATGCAACGTCCGGCGCACCCCCTCCCACCAGCGCACCAGCCGGCCCCGCAACGACTGCGTGTAGGCCCGCTCGATGCGCTCGGCCACGTCGCCCAGCGACACGACCCCGAAAAAGTCCACGTACACCCCGACCAAGCCGGCGCGGTCGGCGTCGGCCAGCACCCGCCGCAACAGCGACGTCTTCCCGTAGCGCCGCGGCGCCGCGAGCCGGCCATTGTTGCCCTCGGCCGCGTCCTCCAGGAGCCGCCGCGCCTCGTCCTCGCGGTCGATGAGATCCTCGCCCCCGACAGGCGAGGTGTATCGGAACGGGTTCATTGGCTCTATATCATAGAGCCGATCGGCTCGAAGTTGTAGAGCCAAGCGCGAAGTCGTGATGCCGCCAGCTCGTGACCGTAAATTCGCTCAAGTGGCAATCCTGGGTCCCCGCTCCAAACGTGATCGCCGAAGTTGTCGTGGGCGCGGATGGCACCGTCGTTATCCCCGCCGACAATCTGGCGCAGCTACATGCCAGCCCTGGCACAACGCTGCATGTCGCCGACGACGCGGGTCGATGCATGATCTCCCTGGTACTCCCACGCTCCGCGGTTCAAGAAGGTGGAAAAATGCCTCGCTCCAACGAGCACCCGCCCGAACGCAGGAGGCGGGCGCTAGGTGGGTCAAGTCGGCGGGCAAAGACCCCTGCGCTGCGGCCCAGGCCGAAGGCGACCATCCGGCACGTAAGCAGCTGCCCCTAAGAAATTGTTTGGCTTTGTCACCCGGCCGGGTGGGGACGGCCCTGCGCCTGAGAAATAGTTTGGCTCGGACCGCCGGCTGGGGATCGCCGCCAGCTGGCGACGGCGACGAAGCTGGCGGTCAGCTGACGGCGGCGAACAGCGGCGCATCCCGCCACGGGGGCGTCCGCCCGGTGTACAGCTCGACGGGCACCGAGCCGGAATCGTGAGCGTGGTAGCTCCAGTCGGGCTTCTTCTTGCGGTGCCGCTCGTCGAGGATGGCCTTGCCGTCGCGGATGTCGAGCAGCTCAGCCACCAGGTAGGGCTCAGTCGGCGTCGCCTTGCCCGAGAGATGGGCGTCGAACTCCTCGGGGAACTGCTGCATGATGCTCTCCAACACCACCTGCTGCTGAGTGGCGAGGAAGCAGCGGGAGCGGTCGGCGACGGTCCCGATGCGCTTGTTGATTTCGTCCAGGTCGTAGCTGGTGCCCTCGGATCCGGCGACCACGGCCAGCCTCTTGGAGAGGGTGATGCCGTCGAGCTTGCAGGGCGAGCACTGCCCGCAGGACTCCACTGCCAGGAAGCGGGCCGCACCGGCGGCCACCGCGGTCATGTCCACCTCGTCGTCGAGCACGATGAAGGCGCCCGATCCGAGGCCGCTGCCGATTTCCTGCATCCCCTCGTAGCTGACCGGGGCGTCGAGGGCGTCGCCGGCAATGACCCGGTTGGCGACGCCGGAGAGCACCGCCTTGATCTGGTGGCCCCGGCGGGGGCCGCCGCCGATGGCGGCGATCACCTCGCGAAGCGGCGTGCCCATGTTGACCTCACCCACACCGTGGCGTCGGGTGCTGCCGGTGATGGTGCAGACCATGGTGCCGGGGGACTGCTCGGTGCCCGCGGTGCGGAACCAGGCCGGTCCCCGGTGGGAGATGCGGGCCACATTGGAGAGGGTCTCGGTGTTGTTGACCAGCGCCGGCGCATCATCGGGGGTGTCGATGCGATCGGTGCCACGGAGGCCCCGGCGGAAGGTGGGAACCACCCGCGGGAACGGCCACCGACCGTCGATGGTCTCCAGCAGGGCGCTCTCTTCGCCGTAGAGGTACTCATCGGGGCCCTCGAAGACCGCCATGGTGATCCCCTCGGCCCAGCCCGCTTCCGAGGCCTCCTCGATGGCGTCCTGGGTGCGGTCGATTTCGCCCGAGAAGCTGCGCTTCATGGCGAAGATGATCAGGTCGGCCTTGACCGAGCGGGCCGCGATCAGGGCGCCCTCGACGACGAGGTAGGGGTTGCGGCGCAGGATGGTGCGGTCCTTGAAGGTGCCCGGCTCGCCTTCGGCGGCATTGACGATGACTGTGGTCGGCGTCGTGGCCGAGTGGTTGTCGGCCACCGTCTGCCACTTGCGGCCGGTGAGGAAGCCGGCGCCGCCTCGGCCCCGCAGGCCCGACTCCAAGATCCTCGCGATCGTCTCGTCGGGGCCCTTGCTCACTGCCGCCTGGAGCCCCTTGCCACCCCCTCGCGCGACGTAGTCCTCAAGGGAGATGATCGGTCGTGGATACAGCACCCGGTGCACCAGCGTTGCTGCCATATCCGCGAGGGTACCACCGCCACCGTGTGATTGTGATCACAATCACAAGCGGCTTTTTCGCCGACTGGGCTCTATCGCCGCCGGGCCGCGTCTTTTCCACCACTAGAGTTCTTGCGCTGCCCCAAAGCCGGCGGAGGACAGGCAGCCAACGGACCGTGGAAGGAAGTGACCGATGGAGATCGAAGCGCTGGTCAGCCGGGCTGCCTTGACCGTCAAGCCCACCGACATGCTCCGGCAGGCGGCCGTGGCCATGATGGAGCGGGGAGTTGGGTCGGCGGTGGTGGTGGCCGACGGAAAGCCCACTGGGATCATCACCGACCGTGACGCCCTCCGAATAATCGCTCGGGGCGACGACATCGCAACGCTACGGGTGGCCGACTGCATCAAGCGCACCTTGAAGCCCGTAGTCGGAACCCTGGACCTGGCCGAGGCGGCGCGGATCATGCGGGAGACCGGCTTCCGCCAGCTGGTGGTCGTCGATGACACCGGTGCCCTAGAGGGCGTGTTCTCAATGCGGGACCTGGTCGTCGGCCTGCTGCAGGAACGGGCCGTCTCCGCCTGACGCCCGTGGTCGGCGGGCGCCGCCGGGTCCAGCGCAGGCGGCGGAAGTAGAGGGAGCCGAAGCGATGGCGCGGCTGCGACTCGGCGTCGCCCTGCTGCTGCCGTCACCGGTCGCCGAGGAGGTCGAAGGGATGCGGCGGGCGCTTGGCGACCGCAGCCTCGGTCGGGTCCCGCCCCACCTCACCCTGGTGCCGCCGGTCAACGTGGCCGAGGCGGACCTCGGACGGGCTCTTGCGGTGTTGCGGGCGGCGGCGGCCGGCACCCCGCTGTCGCTGACCGTCGTCCTCGGGCCGCCAACCAGCTTCCTGCCTGCCAACCCTGTGCTGTACCTGCCGGTCGAGGGTGGCGAGGCGGCAGTGCATGCGCTGCGGCAGCGGGTCTGGGAGGAACCGTTGACACGGGCGCTGACGTGGCCGTTTGTTCCCCACGTGACCCTCGCCGACGAGGCGCCGCTCTCGCGGATCGAGGCGGCGACGGTTGCGCTTTGCGGCTACCGGGCTGAAGTCGTCTTCGAGCGGGTCCACCTGCTGGTCGAGCGGCGGGCAGGGGCGGAGGGGCCGAAATGGATACCACTCGCGGATGCCGCATTCGGGCCTCCGGCCGTCGTCGCCAGGGGCGGGCCGCTGGCAGTGGAGCTGGTTCGTAGCGCTCAGCTCGACCCGGAGGGGGTGGCGCTCCTGGAGAGCGAGGGTGCGGCGTCGGTGATGCCCGCCGCTCGGGCGCTGTGGCGTCGGCTGGTCATCACCGCCCGTAGGGAGTGTGCCGTGGTGGGGGTCGGGGCGGCGTGGCTGGGCGTCGAGGGCGTCGAGCGGGCCGTCTACGTCGCTCGGGGGCAGCGGCGGCAGGGGATCGGGCGGCACCTGGGCGCCGCCTTGGGGGCGGCGGTCGCGGACGCGGGGTGGGGTGGGTCGGATAACCCGCGTGGGGACGCGGGTTATTCGACCCACCCCGGGTGGCCCAGGTGAGCTCCCGAACGAGTGGCTCGAACAGCTGCCGCAGAGCGCCAGGTAGTCGGGCCACCCGGGCCGTCCGCGGGGTCCGCGGTCAGCTGAAGGGGATGGAGCTGTACTGGTTGAGCTTCTTCAGCTGGTGGTGGGCGTCGATCCGCCGGACCGTGCCTGACTTGGAGCGCATGACGAGCGACTTGGTGGTCGCCCCCTTGGCGTCGTAGTGGACGCCACGGAGCAGCTCCCCGTCGGTGATGCCGGTGGCAGCGAAGAAACAGTTGTCGCCCTTCACCAGGTCGTCGGCGGTCAGCACGGCGTCGAGGTCGTAGCCGGCGTCGATGGCGGCTTGGCGTTCGCCGTCGTTGCGGGGCCACAACCGGCCCTGGAGCACGCCCCCCATGCACTTCAAGGCAGCGGCGGCGATGACCCCTTCGGGGGTGCCGCCGATGCCGATCAGGATGTCGGCACCCGATTCGGGCCAGGCGGTCGAGATAGCGCCCGCCACGTCGCCGTCTTGGATCAGGCGGATGCGGGCCCCGGTGGCGCGGACCTCGGCGATCAGTTCCTCGTGGCGAGGCCGGTGGAGGATGACAGCGGTGATGTCGTGGACCGATTCGCCCTTGGCTGCGGCCACGGCGGCGATGTTGGCCGCAATCGGCTTGGTGATGTCGATGGCGCCGGCCGCCTCAGGACCGGTAGCGATTTTCTCCATGTAGACGCAGGGGCCGGGGTCGAACATGGAGCCGCGCTCGCTGACGGCGATCACCGCCAAGGCGTTCCCGCGACCGAGCGCGGTCAGCGTGGTGCCGTCGATGGGGTCGACGGCGACATCGGTCGCGGGATGGGTGCCGTCTCCGACCTGCTCGCCGTTGTACAGCATCGGCGCTTCGTCCTTCTCCCCCTCGCCGATGATCACGATCCCGTCCATGGGGACGGTGTGCAGAACGACCCGCATGGCGTCGACGGCGGCGCCGTCGGCACCCTCTTTGTCGCCACGACCCATCCAGCGGGCGGCAGCCAGCGCGGCCGCTTCGGTGACCCGGACCAACTCCAAGGCCAGGTTGCGGTCAGGGGCTTGGGTGGTGGAGGCGGAAGTCATGGGGCGGAATGTACAAGAAGCGGCTAAAGCTGATGTGCTGGCGATCAGCCAAGTGGGTAATTTGCTGCCGTGGCTGCCGTCGTCCAGAGCGCGTTGGCCTCGGGGGTTCGCGAAAAAGCCGTGATCCCGACGGGCCCCGCCTGGCGCCGCCGCGCGGACCGCTTACTTCGTTTCGCCGTCCCCGTGGCGGTGGGCCTGGTCGCCATCGGGGTCGTCCTGCGGTTCGTGTCCACATCGCAGCTGTGGCTCGACGAGACCCTGAGCGTCAACATCGCCCGCCTCCCGGTCAGCCAGATCCCCGGCGCCCTGCGCCACGACGGGGCGCCTCCGCTCTACTACCTGCTGCTGCACTTCTGGATGGACGTGTTCGGGCAGGGCAACTTCGCGGTCCGGGCCTTTTCCGGCGTCGTCTCGGCCGCCTCTCTGCCCCTGGTGTGGCTGGCCGGCAAGCGGCTGGGCGGGCGGCGCCTGGCGTGGGCCTCGCTCTTGTTGCTGGCGAGCTCGCCCTTCGCCATCAACTACGCCGCCACCACCCGCATGTACTCGATGATGATCTTCTGGTCACTGCTCGGGTACCTGGTCATTGCCCGAGCCCTCGAGGAGCCCACGACCTGCCGCCTGGTCGGCATCGGAGCCATCACCGCGGCGGTGCTCTACACCCATTACTGGGGCATCTACCTGGTGGGCGTCACCGCCGTCTGGCTGCTCCTGAAGTCCGAGCGGATCCCGGGTGGCTGGTTGGCCCGTTGGCGAGCCGCATCGCCCACGGTGGCAACGTCAGAGATCGTTACCACCGGGGAACTCGGCGACCGCTCCTCGTCCGAAGTGCTGCTGGCGGTCGTCGTCGGTAGCAGGGAGGGCGATCCGACCGACGCCGACGCCGCGTTGCCACACGGCGCCACCGTCGTCCCTCCGGCGGACACGGTTACCGGCGCCCCGGGGACCGTCACCGCTGCGAGCGCCCCTCCGACGGACGGGGCTACCAGCACCCCCGCGACGGAAGCCGCAGCGAACGGCGGCGCCGCGTTCCAGGTCGCAGCGAACGGCGGCGCCGCGACCGATGCCGCCGCCGCCAAAGCGGCCTGGTCGTGTTTCCTCGCCGTGGCCGCCGGCGCCCTGGCGTTCCTCCCATGGGTCCCGTCGTTCGTGTTCCAGACGCTGCATACCGGCACTCCTTGGTCCAACGCGGCAGGCCTGGCCGACATCCTCACCGTCCTCAACCAGTACTCGGGCGGCGGTCCATGGGGCGCGGCGCTCGGGCTGACGCTGTTCGCCCTGTTCCTGCTCGGCGTCTTCGGCACCTCGATCGACCATCGCCAGGTGCTGATCCAGTTCAAGGCCCGCCGGGAGGCCCAGCCCATCGCCTTCGTGTTCATCGGCACGCTGCTGGTGGCGGTGCTCGGCGGGACCCTCGCCCAAGCCGCCTTCGTGGGCCGTTACACGGCGGTGGTCTTCCCCCTGTTCGTGATCCTGGCCGCACTTGGGGCCACCGTCTTCGCCAACCGCCGGATGCTGGCCGCCGTCTTGGCGTGGGCGGTATGCGCCGGCCTCATCGTCGCCATCGGGGCCCAGACGTCCTCCCGCACGCAGGCCGACAAGGTGGCTGCGGCGATCAACAAGTTCGCCAGTGCCAACGACGTCGTCGTGTACTGCCCGGACCAGCTAGGCCCGGCAGCGTCGCGGCTCATCACGATCGATGTGCAGCAGTTCACCTTTCCTCGAGCGGATCCACCGCAGCGGATCGACTGGGTCAACTACGAGCAGGCCATCAACGACGCCAACGTGCAGGAGTTTGCAGACCGGATGCTCGGTCTGGCCGCCGGCCATGACCTGTGGTTCGTGGAGAACTCCAACTACTCTGGCACCAAAGGCAAGTGCAGCCAGCTGTTGAACTGGTTCTCTGCCAAGCGCAACAGCCAGGTTTGGGTGACCGACAATCCGAGCATCACGCTCGAAAATGAGTCGCTGTACCGGTTCCCAGAGTGAGCCGCAAAAGAGTCAGTTTTATAAGAGTTGTATAAGAGGCAGGGAGAACATTTGAACAGCGAACAGACGGGCCTGGCGGACGACGTAGTCGTCATCGGCGCCGGCCCGGCCGGTTTGACGGCCGCCTACCAGTTGGCCAAGGCGGGCAAGGCGGCGATCGTCCTCGAAGCAGACTCGGTCGTGGGCGGGATCAGCCGTTCTGCCGAGCGAGACGGATGGCGATTCGACATCGGCGGCCACCGGTTCTTCACCAAGGTGAAGGCGGTGGAAGAGTTTTGGCACGAGATCTTGCCGAAGGAAGATTTCCTGATCCGGCCGCGGATGAGCCGAATTTACTATAACGGGAAGTATTACGACTATCCCTTGTCGGCCCGTAATGCCCTGTTCAACCTGGGATTGCTCGAGGCCGGCAAGTGCGTGGCGTCCTACTGCTGGGCCCGGGTGCGGCCCCCGAAGGACCAATCCAACCTGGAAGGCTGGGTGGCGGCCCGCTTCGGGTACCGGCTCTACCGGACGTTCTTCAAGACCTACACCGAGAAGGTGTGGGGCGTGCCCGCCACCGATATCCAGGCCGACTGGGCGGCCCAGCGGATCAAGAATCTGTCGCTGGCCAAGGCGGTCTGGAATGCCGTGCTGCCCAAGCACAATCAGAAGCAAATCACCTCTCTGATCGAGGAGTTCGAGTACCCCAAGTACGGCCCCGGGATGATGTGGGAGGTGTGCCGGGACAAGGTCGAGACCCTCGGCACAAAGGTGCTGATGAACACCGCGGCTACCAAGATCCGCCATGAGAACGGCGCCGCAGTGGCGGTGGTGGCCACCTCGGACGACGGCACCGAGACCGAGTACAGCTGCAGCGCCGTCATCTCGTCGATGCCGATCACGGCCCTTTTGCGGTGCATGGACCCGCCCGGGCCACCGGACGTCAAGAAGGCCGCCGACGACCTCCACTACCGGGATTTCCTGACCGTCGCGTTGATCGTCCCCGAATCGGCCGGGTTCCCCGACAACTGGATCTACATTCACGCCCCCAACGTCAAGGTCGGTCGGATCCAGAATTTCGGTCGCTGGTCGCCGTATCTCGTCAAGGACGGGAAAACCTGCCTGGGTCTCGAATATTTCGTCTTCGAAGGCGACGAGTACTGGACTATGGCCGACGATGACCTGGTGGCGCTGGGCAAGCGGGAACTGGCCGCCTTGAACCTGGTGTCACCCGAACTAGTAGAGGCTGGCTACGTGGTGCGGATGCCCAAGGCGTATCCCTATTACGACGCCGACTACAAGGACAACGTCGCCATCCTCCGGGGGTGGCTCGAGAAGCACGCAGCCAACGTGTGCCCGGTGGGGCGCAATGGGATGCACAAGTACAACAACCAGGACCACTCGATGTACACCGCCATGCTGTCGGTGGACAACCTGCTCGGCGCTGACCACGACGTGTGGTCGGTCAACGTCGAGGAGGACTATCACGAGGAGGCCAGCGCCGATACCGGGACCAGCCCGGGTTCCGATGCCGGGACCCGGACCGGGACCGGGTCCGGGGCGTCGAGGGGTACCGGCCGGGATGCCCCGATCCTGCCGCGCCGGCGGTAGCACGGTGCTCCCGGTCATGCCCTGTACGGTGTGACCCTGATGGCAAGTGGGATCTGGTTTTGCGCGACCTGCGGCTACGAGGTGCGGAGCCGAGGCGGCAAATGCCACAACTGCAAGGAACCGCTGCTCGAGTCACCGCTGGAGGAGCTCGGCGAGGGCGAGGCCGAGGACGAAGTCGGCTACAACCTCGACGAGTGGGACGACGCCTCCCGGGGAGAGTTGATCTCGGCCCTGATCGACGGCAGCTTCCGCCACCGCTTCGAGGGTGACGAGCTGGTCGTCGCCGCCGACGATGAGGACGAAGTTGATCGGCTGATCGCCAACCTGACCATCCCTGGCGCCGAGGCCGGCGACCCCGAGGACGACGTGCCCGGCCGGGTGCTTACCAAGCTGGCCGACGCCTCCCACCGCCTGGAGATCGACCCCACCGACATGGTCGCCGACGGGGACCTGGCCGAAGCGGCGGCAGGGCTGTTCGCCATCGAGGGCGTGTGGGGCGTCGATGAGGATGACTGGGCCGCCATCGGGCGGGTGACCCGGCGGCTGCTCGGTGCGCTGGGGGCGGACGAGGCGCTCGAGGAAGAGATCTTCATCAGCAGCAGCCTGCTCTCGCGGATGTTGAAGGACCTCGAGGGCCGTGTCCGGGGCTTCGGTGACGAGCCCGAGGTCGATGAGGACGAAGACGCCGACGAGGGCGAGGGCGAGGAGGAAGACGAGGAAGAGCAAGAGGAAGGCCACGAGGACGAAGGCGAGGGCGGCGACGCGGCCGGCAGTGGTGACAGTGCCGGCGACGGCGAGCTGGCCAGCGGCACCGAGGACGAGATGGTCTACGAGCTCGACGACTGGCGGCCCGAGGAACGGGCCCAGATCAGCCTCCTCTTGGAGCGCGGCAAGATCCCCTACAAGTGGGAGGGCAGCGACCTTGTCGTCACCGCGGCCCACGACGAGGCGGTCGAAGGGATCCTGGGCGATGTCGACCGCACCGGGTCGGAGTCGAGCGGTGACGAGGACGACGAAAGCCGCTACCTGCAGATTTCCAATCTCTTCGGCGCCGCCGACCGCCTTGTGGGCGACCCCGAAGACGAGGACAAGCAGAACGACCTGATCGAGCTCGCCGACATGATTCAGCCGTGGGCTACCCCCTTTGCCGTCAACGACGACGAGTGGTGGAAGATCCGCCTTCGTGCCCACGACGTGGCCGAGTCGATCAACTTGGGCGCCAGCCGCATGGTCATCGTCGACGGCGCCACCAACCTTCGGGACCTGCTCCGAAAGTTTGTTTGAAGTCGGCCTAGGCCTCGGCCTTCTCCGCCCCTGCCCCTCCACAGCACTCGTCTCACCCAGTTCTCGGTAGCTGCGTGAACGGTCTACCGTCTCCTTGATGCTGCTCGCCGAGTTGGAGATCCGCCATTCGCGCGCCATCGCGCCGACGCGGCGGGTCGCCCTGGGTGAGTTGTGGCTGCCGACCGACCCCGCGCCAGGCTTCGGCGGCATCCTGCTGGCGGCCATCGTGGCGGCCAGTGTCAACCGGCTCGAGGAGGACCTGCGCGACGAGCTGGACGTCTTGATTGACGATCTCGACCGAGGGGCACGGATCAGCCAGCCTCGGCTGCGCCACCGGTATCAGACCGACCTGGTGGGTCTCGACCGCAGCCGCCACCGCCTGGTCGGGGTGGGCGAGTCCATGCGCCTCGAGTTCGACGATCACGGCGCCGTTCTGCCCCAGGTGCTGGGCGCCGCTTACGCCGCCGGCAAGCTGTCGTACAAGGTTCGCACCCAGGAGTTCAAGCTGTTACGCCGGGCGACCCGGTGGCACGCAGACAACAACGAGCGGATGATCGCCTACCTCACCGGTGACGAGGCGTCCTACCGGCCGTGGAACCAATCTGACCACGATGAGCGCTGGGCGCTGAAGATCCTGGGCTTCAGGCCCGAATCCGATCCGTCTCGTTCCGCCGTGCTGGGCAAGTTCCGCAAGTTGGTGTTCAACGCCCACCCCGACCACGGCGGCGCCACCGACACGGCTGCACAGCGAATCACCGAGTTGACGCAGGCCAAGCGAATCCTCTTGGCCGAGATCTGAGGTGAGTCAGCGCTGTAGCTAGTCCCATCGGGCCAAGAAAAATGGCCCGTTCGGGCCACGGACACGAACCCGAGGCGAAGCGCACCATGTGCCGGACGCGTCCGCCGAGGTACGGCGCGGCACCAGGTCTTGCTCGTTCCCCTCAATCGGCATCGACTCCCCAAGCCGTTTGTCCGCCAGCGTGGCCGATACCGTTGGCGATCGTGAGCGTCCGGGCCCTTTTGCTCGCTCCCGGTGCCAGCGCCGGGCGCTACCAGCCAGCCCTGGTTGCCATGGACCGCGCCTTGACGCCCCTCGGGGTGGTGGTGCGTCGGATGGATTTTCCGTATCGGTTGGCGGGGCGGAAAGCGCCGGACAAGGCGCCGGTATTAGTGCGGGCGGTGGTCGAAGAGGCCGCCACTCTGGCGGCTCAAGCGGGCTGCGCTCCATCCGAGGTGGCTCTGGGCGGGCGGTCGATGGGTGGGCGCATGTGCTCAATGGCCGTGGCGGAGGGCCTTCCGGCCGCGGCGCTCATCCTGGTCAGCTACCCGCTGCATCCTCCGGGAAGGCGGGAGAAGATGAGGACGGAGCATTTTCCCACCTTGTCTGCGCCATGCCTGTTTGTATCCGGCACGAGGGACTCCTTCGGCACCCCCGAGGAGTTGACGGCCGCCAGCGCCGCCATCCCGGGACCGGTGACCCACGAGTGGCTCGACGGCAAGGACCACGGCCTGCGGGGCTGCGACGCCCGGGTGGCGGCGGTGGTGGTCTCGTGGGTCACGGATCCCCGTCGCCAGGGTTGAGGTCCTCCAGGCTGCGCCGGGCCGTCTCCGGGAAGGCCCGCAGGATCAGCACCACAAGCGCCACTGGTCCCACCGCCAGCACCACGAAGGCCGGCGCGAAGGTGCCGAAGCGCTGCGAGAGCGTACCCACGACCAAGAGGCCGACCACCCCGCCGGCCGCGTACAGGAGCGCCACGACACCGGTGGCCTGGCTGCGCTGGCGGGTGGGAAAAAGTTCCGGGCCGTACACGCCGAGCGCCGGTGCGACCGCGTAGCCGAGGATGCTGCCGGCGGCGCTCCAGGCCCACAGGGGCCAGCCCCGGGCGGCGTAGGACGCGACGGTAGCCACGATGCCGCCGCTGACGCCGACTGCGATCACGAGCCGCCGGCCGCGCACGTCGGCGAGGCGGCCCCCGACCAACACCCCGAGGCCGCCGATGGTGCCCGTTGCCAGCGAGAACACCGAGATCCGGGCAGCCGAGAACGCACGCTCGGTCCGCAGGAACTCGTTTTGGAACTGGCCGGAGGGGGTGGCGAACAGGGCGAACAGGAAGGCGCCGGCGCCGAGGAGGACGAGGCGGCGGCGGGTGGTGC
>JBOGGN010000375.1:0-6368 GCA_050744165.1 Acidimicrobiales bacterium
GCGTGGCAGAGTGGCCGCAGGTGGGGGCCGGGCTGGGCTGGGGCCCCGGTCGGGGTCGGGCGGGCTGGCTGGGCTGGGGCCGTCGGTCGGGTTGGGGCCGTAGGTTCGGGGTGGGGCCGTGCCCGAATGCGCCAGCGGTGTCCGCCTGAGCAAGCAGCCGTCACGGACGGGAACCGACCCCGGGCGCCTTCGCACGGCCATCCACCGGACAGACGGGGAAAGGTATCCCTTGAGGTCTTGTAGCAACGATGAAGTCGCCCGAGCGGCGAACGCGCCAGCCGGAACGCTTCAGGGGTAGGCGGAAGCACTCCGCCGACGAGAAGCGGATCTAGATGTGCTTGAAGCTCGACAGAACCAAGCTGATGTTCGAGGCGGCGTCGGCGAAGTCGGCCTGCTTGGTCTGGAACACCAACGAGACCATCTCGTGCGGCGGGAACACGAAGACGTGGGAGTGGATCAGGGTCGTGCCTGAAGACGAGAAGCTGTAGAAATAGTCGTAGCCGAGGAGACCGTCGACCGTGATGGCACGTTGCTCGAGAACCGTGACATTGGTGCCGCTGATGATGGAGTCGGTCACGGATTTGATGTCGGCCTCATTGGTGGTGTCGACCGTCGCCGCGATCGGTACCACCCGAACCTCCATGAGGTCGAGCCCGTCGGGGGAGAAGGTGGTCAGCAACTTGACCCCCGTTCCAAGGTTCTTCTTCTGGACCGCCCAGCTTCCCGGATAGTTGAGCTGGAAATGATCGGCGGTATCGCTGAAGGTCGCTACAGCCGTTGCCGAGGGCGACTTGTTTGCCGATGTCGAGGCGCTTTTCCCGGGTGGGTTGCGCACGATGCCGACGACGACCCAGAGAACGACCACCGTCGCCACCGTCAGGATGGCGATGGTGACATATTTGACGAGGCGCTGGTGACCGGACCGGCGGGAGCCTGTCGAGGTGCGCCGCTGGTCAGCGGCGTCATCGTCGTCGTCAACGTCGTCGTCGAAATCGTCGTCGACTTCCCCAGCAGCGACGGTCGCCTCGTCGTCGACATCCGTCTCATCGACCGCCGAATCGTTGTCGTCGCTCACCTTGGTCCCGCTCTTGTCCACGGCCATTCGGCACCCAACTTCCAGAAGCACATACCGTCACCAGGCATATTGCCGGGTAGATTGCGTGAGGATAGTCTGGCACATGGCCTGTTCAGGGCGTCAGCACTGACGCTCGACCAGGGCGCGCGACACTGACTGATCATGCCGTCCAGGGATTCTGCGACGTGATGCACGAACTGTCGATCGCCGAGGCCATCGCTGACAAGGTGCAGGTTCGCGCTGCCGGTCGCCCCGTGAGCGCCGTCGCCATCCGTGTTGGCCACTTCCGCCAGGTGGTCCCTGACGCCTTGCAGTTCAGCTGGATGGTGGTGCGTGAGGTGGCCGGCCTGAACGGCTGTCGATTGGAGATCGAGCAGGTGCCCGCCACGATCAGGTGTTGTGGGTGCGCCATGGTCACGACCCTTGACCTGCCGATCCTGTCGTGCGCAGCGTGTGGGAGCAGCGATGTGAGACTGCTCAGTGGCCAGGAACTCGTGGTGGTGTCGTTGGAGCTGCTCGAAAGCTGATCGTGGGACGCTTCCACCACCACCCCGACGGAACGGCACCGGAGCACAACGACGACCGCGGGCCAGGGACAGACGAGCGCATCGGCGACCACCGCGGTTACGGCGAGACCGGCGTATCCCGGGTCGAAATCCTCGAGGACATCCTGTCGGAGAACGATCGCATCGCCGATGCAAACCGTCGCGACTTCGTGGCCGCCGGGGTCCGCGTCGTCAACTTGATGTCATCGCCTGGGGCCGGGAAGACCACACTTCTGGAGGCGACCCTGGCTGCCGTCGGTTCGAAGCTTCGGGTCGGCATCCTGGAGGGTGACATCGCCACCAGCCTCGACGCCGATCGCCTTGCGGGCCATGGGGCGGCGGCCGTCTCGCTGGTCAACACCAGTGCTGGCTTCGGCGGCGAATGCCATCTGGACGCGGTCATGGTGCGCTCTGGCATGAGCCGCCTGCCCCTTGGCGCACTCGACCTCCTGGTGATCGAGAACGTCGGCAACCTGGTATGCCCCGCCGAGTTCCGGGTCGGCGAACACGCCCGGGCCATGGTCTACGCCGTCACCGAGGGGGAGGAGAAGCCCCTCAAGTACCCCGTGATGTTCCGGGCGGTCGACGCCGTGGTGGTCAACAAGATGGACTTGCTCCCGTACCTTGACTTCGACCTGGAGCGTCTCCTCGACAACATTCGTGCCGTCAATCCCGGCGCGTGGATCGTCCAAGTGAGCGCCCGCACGGGCGCGGGCATCGCCGAGTGGTGCCGGTGGTTGGCGGGCCAAGTCGGCGGCGATCGCCCCTGACGCTGCGCCCCGTCTCGACGCCATCAGCACCGTCGATGCCAGGGACCTGACGAGAGGTTCAGTTGATCGGTTGCAACTGACGCCGGGCGGCGTAAGACTCTCAGATTCCGGGCGCTTGGCTCAGTTGGTTAGAGCGCAGCCTTCACACGGCTGAGGTCGGAGGTTCGAGTCCTCTAGCGCCCACCAGGGAGGTCTTCACGTTTGACCTCGGTTCATTTTCACATTTGGGTGTGACCGTTTCCGGGTGTGATTGTGCGGGTTTGCCGGTTCGGGCTGGTGACGCGTTGAAGCGGCCCGTGTTGGGCGGGTGGGGCGTTTGGGCGGGGCGGGTTAGGGCGGCGAGTTGGCGGTGGCTGCGGCGAGTTGGGTGAGGCTGCGCCGCCGGCGGCGGCGGGTGCGGGGCGGTAGGCCTCGGTTGGCCCGGTTGGTGTTGTCGGTTTGGCGGTTGTGGTAGGCGTCGGCGATGCGCAGGTTGCGGGCGGCGATGGTGGTGGCGAGGAGGAGGGTGATGGCGGCGAGGCCGGCGAGGCGGCACCAGCCTCGGTTGATGTCGGTGGCGGCGGGGTCTTTGAGGGTGGCGAAGGCCCGTTCGGCGGCGGTGCGCCGGGCGTAGGAGGCGGCCCAGGGGGTGCCGGGGTAGGGGTGTTTCTGCCGGGTTTTCGGGTTGACGGTGGGGGGGACGGTGATGGTTTTCTGGGTGCAGCAGCACGGTGGGTGCTCAGGCGGGTTGAGAACTTCGGGCCGCTGGTAGGGCAGGGCGATGGATTCGGGGCGGAGGGGGCAGCGGATTTTGCCGGCCACGGCGGGGCAGGCTTCGCGGTGGTAGCCGTCGGTGTCGTCGGAGCCGTGGGGGGCGAGGCGCCAGCGGGCGGCTTCGTCGGTGAGGGCGTGGTGGGCGGCGACGGTGTCGTTGTCGGCGCCGCGGGCCAGCGGCGCCAGGTTGAGGAGGGAGGTTGGGGTGGCGGGGCAGTAGAGGTCGCCGTTGGCGCAGATGGCGCCGGCGAAGGTGCCTTTGGGTCCCCGGTCGGAGGGGTGGAGGTCGGTGACCAGGTTGGCGCCCAGGGCCCGCAGGGGGAGCGCCCAGTGGGCGGCGACGCGGTGGGCGTAGCCGGAGTCGGCGACGACATCGCCGAGGTTGACGGTTTTGGCCAGGTGTTTCAGGGTGGGGATGAACGCGGCGACGGGGTCGATGTTGCAGGCGGTGAGGGTGATCCGCCGGATCAGTTCGGGCACCGGCGGGCCGTCTTCGTCGGCGATCATGGTGGCGGCGGACAGGTAGTAGCCGTAGAACACCTCGCTTTTCTCGCCGATTGCGTGGGAGCGGCGGTGCCCCCAGGAGGCTTGGGGGTCGTAGGTTGCGCCGTCGGAGTGGGGGCCCAGCGCCCAGGCTTCATGGTCGGTCCAGTCGACCGCCAGCGACGTCGACGCCTGCTTGTAGGCGGCTGGGATGGAGGATTCGACGAGGGCGGCGACCACCTCGGCGAGGGTGTCTGATGGCGTCCCGTCGGGGTTGGGTTTGGAGACGACGGCGGCGGTGATCCCGAAGGTGTATTCGACCTGCCGGTAGGTGAGGGCATGGGGGCGGCCGTGGCCGTCGGCGTCGACGCCGAGGCGGCGCCGGCCGTCGGCGGGCAGGGCCAGGAGGGCGCGGTGCACACGGGTGAGGTGGGCGGGTCGGCCGTCGCCGGCGGCGGCGAGCATGCCGATGAGCAGGGTTCGCACCGCGAGTTGGCGCCGCCGCACCCCCACTGGCAGCAGGGCTTCGATGGCCGCCGCGGCCCCCGAGGCGTCGACGACGGCTTCCAGGTCGGCCAGCGGCCGGCTCAGGACACGCCTCCCAGCAGGGCCACCGACTCTTCGAGGGTGATCGGGGGGAGGGCGGCGGCGATGTCGCCGAGACGCTGCGAGCAGTCCACCCCGGCGGCGGCCATCAACGCCTGCAGGCCGATGGCGGCGGCCGCCTCGGCCAGCCAGGTGGCCCGCAGCCGGCCCAGTTGCAGGCGGGGCAGGTCGCCGCCGCCGCACAGGGAGGCGATCAGCGGGGTGGTGACGTTCCGCCGGTTCGGGTCGGCGCCGCCGACCACCGGCGCCTCGGCGAAGAACCCGGCGACCTCTTCCAGCCGGGACCGGTAGCGGGCCAGGACCGGCACCGTCCGGGCCCGGGGCCCGGCCACGGTCACCACCAGGCCGCCGCCGGCGGCGCCGATGTCGACGCCGCGGGTGGTGCGCAGGTCGACGCCGGTCAACCCGGCGCCCGCCGCCAGGCACACCAGCCCGGCCGCCGCCATCTTCCTGCGCGGCGTGGGTTGGGTGTCGGCCAACGCCAAGAAGGCGGCCACTTCGGCGGTGGTGTACGGATCCTTGGCCCGCTCCCGGGGCAGGACCGCCGGCCGGGGGGGCCGCAGCGGTCCCACCCGGGCCGCCACGTGACGCACATTGGTGCGCACCGTGCGCCGCGTCGGCGCCGACATCGCCGTGGCGGTGGCGATGTAACGCTCCACCGTCGCCGGGTGCAGCACCACCTCGGGGCGCAACTCCAAGCCGACCGAGGCGGCGAAGGCCGCCACCCTGGAGCAGGCGAACAGCAGCGCCCTGGCCCGCGCCACGCTCGACGGGCCGGCCGCGGCCACCACGCTGCGGGCGAAACCGGCCGCCTCCACCCCCACCAGGCGGGGCCGCCAGCCGTCGATCGCCTCCGCCACCGAACCCGACCCGGTCATCTGACTGTAGATATACAGTACGATGACCGGGCGGTGGTGGACCCCCTATGACAAGCTCAACTGTGGCCCTGACAGACGACCACAGCCGACGAGCCGAAGCCATCGCCGACGAGCTGGCCGCCATCGCCGCCACCGGAAAAGTCCTGCCCGGCAGCATCATCGCCCGCCACACCCACTGCGGCCGGCCCGGCTGCCGCTGCATGGCCGACCCACCCCGACCCCACGGCCCCTACTGGCAGTGGACCCGCAAACTCGCCGGCCGCACCGCCGGCCGCTGGCTCAACGCCGAACAAGCCGACGACTACCAGTCCTGGATCGCCAACCACCGCCGACTCCGCCAACTCCTCGCCGAACTCGAAGCCCTCGGCGTCGCCGCCCTCGACACCGACACCCGCACCCCCAGCCGGCGCGCCCCTGTGGACAAACCGGGGACGACAACCCCTTAACCTGGAACCAACCCCGCCACAGCCACCAGGAAAACCAGGTCAACCCCAATTGTGAAGACCTCACTAAGCAACACAGCCGTAAACACGCTGGTAGAGCAGGTGCCAAGGCCACCGGGCGCCCGCTCCCGCGGAGGGGGAAACCCGAAAATGTCATCAAAATGTCATCACAGGTCCCGGCGATGATGATCGACGAGCTAGCCGAACGTCGGCTGGAGATCCTGGTTCGCGAGTTGATGGTGCTCCTGCAGGAGCACGAGGCCTTCGTCCTCGAAGTTGACTACGTGGAGGACGTCGAGACCTGGCGCAAGGCCGTCCGGTCCGCCGGTCGCCGTTTGGGCGTCCCAGTCCGAACCGGTGTCTCCAAAGACGGCACCAGGGTCTGGGCCGCAGACGTCTCCTGACCCCCCCCATTGTCGGTACACCGAAGCTTCGACGAACCGCGCAAAACGTAAGATTGGCGGACGAAGGGCCGTACGATGATTTCATTGGTCCCACCGTTAGTTGACCCGCTCTGGCTGTGTGCCAATGACTTTCTATCGTTGAGCCAGGATAATTGAGTTGCCGTCAGCCCCGATTGACATAATGACAGTTTACCTAACCGCGTCTATGGGCGTAGGGCAGCGCTTGGGATTGGATACAATTGACCGCCGACTGCGTCGATACCCTATTGGTCCGGTACTTCACGCTCTTGGACAAGTGGCGTGGCGAATCGATCACCTTCGTCTCCGAGATGTCGCCGGCGCAACGGCTTTGGCACGCGAAATTTTGCCTGCGACGGTCGCGCGCGGCGCAGAGCCTTGGCTGCGGCGTGG
>JBOGGN010000376.1:0-9790 GCA_050744165.1 Acidimicrobiales bacterium
GGCCCGGCGCTGTCGCTGGCGGTGGCGTGCTGCTTGGTCTTGCTGCTGACCCGGCCCAAGAGGAACACAGCCAGAGCGATCCAGGCCGCGAGAAGGCACACGGCGACGAGCAGGGCAAGAGTCCGGCCCGACACCATGGGCCGTTGCGTGAAGACCCCGTCGAGCGCGAGCGGTGCCCCCCGACCCTCTACTCGCACCACGAACGGGCGCCGCGTGGGGGAGCCGTAACGAGGCCGGTAGCCGCGCACAATCGCCCGGACGCGCACCTCGGCTCCGGGGCCGACGGCGACCAACGTGTCGGAGAAGTGGATGTTGAGCTGGTTGTCCACCGGTGTCGAGCTGAGCTCGACCTGCACCGGTTCCCGGCCCCGGTTGTGGATCACCACCTCCAGCCGCCCGCGGTCGCCGCCCCGGATGTCGGTAGGTTCCAGCGTGGCTGAGAGAGCGCCGGTGTCGGCGACGTGCAGGACGACGTCGAGGACCTGGGGGTCTCCGACCGCGGCCCCCGTTACGCCGTCGTACGGGCTGACCTGGATGCTGGCTGCCAGTTCCGCCACTGGGAAGCCGAGCGGCAAGGTCACTGCGAACGCGGCCTCTATGGTCTGGCCTGGGGCCGCAGGTCCCACGACCACGGGGATCTCCACCCAACCCGGCTCCACCCCGCCGACCCGCAGCGTGTAGGTACACACGGCTGGCGTCAGGTTGTGCACCCTGAGCACCACCCGAGAGGGGTGCCCCGGCGTTACCACCGTCTTTACGAGGGTGACGTCGAATTGGTGCTCCACCGGCCCGGTCATCCCCGGTTCCCCAACGCCGCTCACTGAGTCGCCCCGCTGGTGTTCACCAGGCAGTACTTTGCCCCCGCCGTCGGGAAGGGATCGCAGATCAGGTCGGGCTTGCTCAGGCTGGCGTCGGTCGCGACGGTGAACTGGCCCGCCGACCCCTGAGGGAATTCGAACTGCACGATGTAGCTCTGGGGCGCGGTCACGTTGTCGAACTCGAAGGAGCCGTCGTTGCCCGTAAGGACCTGCTGCGACGGGCCGCCCGGGAAGGCGTTGGCCGGGAACAGCTGAACCTCCACCTGCGCCGCTGGCATCGGAGGAGGAGGCGGAGTCGGCGGTGTCCCCAGCCCCGGGGCGACCCCGTTACTGGTCTGGTACACGATGCCGCAGATCGACGCCGCCGGTGGCAGGGTCGGCGACAGGGTGACGTGCGACCCCGCGGTCAGGGTCTCGATGAACGTCGTCGGCTGCCCGCCCTGGCGGCTGAAGCTGACCGTGTACGTCCCCGGCGCCACGTTGTCAAAGGCGTAGGCGCCGATGGTGCCGGTGGTCGCGGTGCTCACCGCGTAGGACGCGGTGCCCGAGCTGAGTGTCACATTGATCGGCGTGACGGTGGCCGCCGCGCCGGTGGTGCCTGCAGGGAGGCAACTGGTGGTGTTGGTCGCCGTGACCACCCCCGTCAGCGAGGCGTTGGCCGACACCATGGTGGCGTCGATCCCGGTGAGGTTGGACGCCGGGAGGGCATTCAGGGTCACGTCCTTGGTCTGGCTGACCAGGTCGGGGCGGGAAAAGGTGATGGTGTAGGTGCCCGGCACCGCAAGGCCGGTGACCTGGTAGCTGCCCGGGGTGCCTGAGCTCAAGGTCACCGTCGTCAGGCTCAGCTGCCCGTTCGTGACCTTCACCGTCACCCCGGTCGCGGGGCCGCCGGTCGACAAGCTGACCTGGCCGGCGATGGAGCCGGACCCGCTGGCTAAGGTGACCGAGACGCCGGTCAGCTGCTCGCCCGACGCCAGGCTCACGCTGAGAGTCTGGGTGGCGAAGCCAGTCGACGCCACTGTCAGGGTCAAGGTGGCCGGTGTCGGCAGGTTGCTCAGGGTGAAGGTGCCCACCGCGCCCTGCGTCAGGCTCACGGTACTGACGGTGGTCTGGCCGTCGGTGGCGCTGATGGTCGCCCCGCCGAGGGCACCAGAGGGGCCGTTCACCTGACCCATGATGGAGCCGTTGCCCTGGACCAGGGTGATCACGATCCCGGTGCGTTGCTCGCCGCTGCCCAGGTCGACCTCTTGGGTCACGGTGGCAAAGCCCTGCTTGGCGACGACTAGGTCGTAGGTGCTCGGCGAGGGAATATTCGCCAGGGTAAAGGCCCCGGAGGCGTCAACGGTCACCGAGGTCACCACTGCTGGCGTGGTACCTCCCGTCGGCCCGGCCACCGCCGGCCCAGAGGCGATGGTGGTGGTGGTCGCCGGGGTGCCTGTCGAGGCGGCCGTCGGCGCCGACACCAGCGCCTCCAAGGTCACGGTGGCACCATCGGGGTTGGAGCCCACTACCGTGCCCTTGAGCGTCGCCGGCACCCCACCAAGCAGCACGTTCACGTCAGTCAGCTTCTGGCCGGCGCTCAGCTGCACCTCGCCGGCGTTGTCCGGAGTCAGGGCGGCCGGGTACCACAGTTGGTTGAAGCCGGCGCCGCTGAACCGCAGCTTGTAGGTGCCCGCTGCTAGCCCCTGGAACGTATAGGTGCCGCCGGCTCCAGTCGCCACCGACGCCAGCGGTGTCGTGTTCTGGCTGGCGTTGAACACCTCGACAGTCACCCCGTCCACCCCCATGCCCGAGGTCAGTAGGGACACCATGCCGGAGATGGCGCTGGTCCCGCCCCCGCCGGTGCCGGTCTGTCCCGCCTGTGCCACCTGAAGGGACAGGTTACGGTCGGCGGTGGACTGGCCAACCACCCGTGACAGGGACAACGTCAGTATCCCGGCGAACACCGTGATGGCGAGGACCAGGCCCATGATGGCGATGGCGCCGCGGGTCAACAGCGGTTTTTGGATCCAGGTGCCGAACGCGCTCACCGGCGGCTGGGCCGGTCCTACGTTCACCTTGAAGGGGCGGATCTTGGGGCTGCCCCAGAAGGGCCGCTTGGCTCTGAGAAGGGCGGTGGCCAGCGTCCGCTCGCCGGGCCCGAGGATGGCTCCCGGCGGCTTGAAGGCGAAGAGGACCTGGGCCTCCTCGTCGGTGCCGGCTAGGTCGATGTCGACGGGGCTGTTGCCGATGTTGTCGACGGCCACCCCGATGGTGGCTCGCTTGCCACCGGTCACGCTGACAGGGTCCAGCGCCACTTTGAGGCCGAGCTCGGCGGGGACGGTCAGCTCCACCTCCACCACGGCCCGGTCGTGTGGCGGCGTCAACTCCTGAACCTCGACGCTGACGCGACGCACACCGGCCGGGATGCCCTTCGGCAGGGTGACGGTGAGCACCGCCACGCCGGCGGCGTCGGGGAACAGCGACAGCTGCTCCTGGTCGATTGACACCCACCGGGGGTCGACGCCGAGCATCCGAATCCGGTGGCCGCTGATGACGGTGCCGGTGTTGAGCACCCGGACGGTCAGCAGGGTGGGCTGGCCGGGGAGGACGGTCGCGTTGAGGGGTTCGACTTCGAGGCGCATGGTCAGGCCGGCACCATGGTGACTTGCTGGTCGACGACCTGGCCGGGTTGCAGCTGGACGAAGGTGGTCTGGGTCTGCCAGCCGGCCAGGGTGAAGGTGACCGAGTAGCTCCCGGCCGGGAGGCCGGTCAGGGCATAGGTAACCTTGGGGCTGCTCGGCGTTGGGCTGGCCGTCGCTATCCCGGCGGTCACCGTCGTCGGCTGGGTGCCGGCCGTGCCGTTTGATGCGGTAACGGTGACCCCGCTCAAGAGCCCCGATGTCGGGCAGAGGCCGGCGCCCGCCGGGGTACACCCGACGGTGCCCGATATGACCCCAACGGTGAGGGTCAAGGTGGCATCGACCCCGCTGGCTGAACCATTGGAGGTCAACACGACAGGCAAGGTCTGGCTGGCGTAGCCACCGTCTGACAGGGTCACGGTGTAGCTGCCGGGGGTGGTCAGGCCGGACACCTCGTAACTGCCGATGGTCCCCGCGGTCAAGGTTTGGGTCGTCACGGGCGAGGTGCCGCCGTTGACCGTCACCGTGACCCCGCCCAGCGGTTGGGGCGTCCCACCGGGGAAGGTCGGCCCTTTCACGAGCCCGGAGATGGTGCCGGTGCCGCCAGAAAGCACCACCATGACGTTGTTGTTCACCTGGCCGGGGCCGAGGGAAACGGCCTCCGTGGTGGTGCCGTAGCCAGCCTTGGTGAAGGTCAGCAGGTAGGTGGCCGGGGTGCTCAGGCCGCTCAGCGCGAAGTGGCCCACGGCGCCGGTGGTCGGGGTGGCCCCCGTCACCGTGTGGCCGTTGGCGGTGGCGGTGATGGCGACGCCGCCGAGGGGGTTGGTGCCGTCGGTCACCACGCCGTCGATGTCACCGTTGCCGGCGGTCAGGGTCACCACGTTGGCGATGCGCTGGTCGCCGCCGGCCAGCACCTCGACGTCGGTGCCGGCCTGGAAGCCGGCCGCCGTAAAGCTCAGGTCGTAGGTGCCGGGGGTGGGCAGGTTGTTCACCACGTAGTGGCCGGTGGCATCGGTGGTCACGGTGGTGTTGCTCGCCGTGGTCCCCTGGTAGGGGAGCACGCTGACCGTCACCGTGGGTGGCGGCGACCCGCCCGCCGCCACCTGGCCGCTGATGCTGCCCGGCAGGCCGGTCACGGTGGCATCGATACCGGGGCTGATCTGCATCGAGCTCACCGACACGGGCGAGGCGCTCGCCTCACTGGTGGCGTTCGGGTACCACTGATCCTGGAAACCGCTGGCCGCGAGGTGCAGCTTGTAGCTTCCCGGCAGAAGCCCGACCAGGCTGTAGGTCCCGTCGGCTCCGGAGGCCGCCGAAGACACCAGCGTGGGGCCGCTCGGCGAGTCCTGCACCGCCTGGACGGTGATCCGGCCGACGCCGAGGCCGGTGCTGGCGGCGGAAATGGTTCCTTGGACGGTCCCGCCGACGCCTTCCACCACCCCGGTCTTGGGCACCGCCCCGGCGGGCGGGCTGCCCTCGTGGAGGCCTGCCAGCAACCCCAGCGCGTTGCCGCCGGGGCTCACCTTGGCAGCGGCGTAGAACGACGCCGGTACTTCCTTGGTCAACGGATCTGAGCCGAACGCCTTGCCCAGCCCGAACAGGAAGGCGCCCGCCCACAGGCCCACAATGAGCGCCAGGACAAATGCGGTGCGAACCCCTCGGGGCATGATCGGTGGCTGGCGGAACCGGGCCTGGGCCTCGGTCTCGATGGCCGCGAACTCCGGCCCGGCCGCCGCCGCCTCGTCCAGACCCCCTGGCTCGCCCGGGCCGATGCCGTCGACAACCGCCAGCGGTGCCGTCGGCTCCGCCGATGCGCCGCCTGGGCTAGCCACGCCACCCCCGGCCTCGGGCGCCTTCACGCCCTTCGGAAGCTTCGGTGCCTTGGGCGGCTTGGGCGGCTTGGGCGGCTTGGGCGGCTTGGGCGTCGCCGGCGCCGTCCCGCCCTTCGGTCCCTTAGCCCCCGGGAGCTTGGGCCCTTTGGCCCCGGGGAGCTTGGGCACCTTGGGCGCCTTCATCGCTCGAGCCGCCGCTGCGAACTCGCCGAACCCGTCCCCGTCGGCCCCAGTTTCAAGATCGTGGAAGTTCGGGTCTCGGGCGAGGCCGAGGATCTTGATGGCGTGGCTCACTTCGCCGCCGAGGAAGTGCCGGTGGGCCCTCACCGTCATGGCCGTGGCCGCCGACTCCCCGGGGCCGAGTACGATGGGGACGTGGTCGAACTTGGCCTGCAGCGCGCCCTCGGGATCGGTCGCCGCCAGCACCACCTCGAGGGCCGTGTTGCCGGTGTTGTCGCACATGACGCTGTAGCGGGCCCGGTGGCGGCCCGAACCGACGCCCGGTATGACGGTGAGCGATACCCCCGGTTTGGGGAGCACCCGCACTTCCAGCGGGAGGTGGGCAGGCTGGTCGGGCTCGAGAGCCGAGGACACCTGAACCTCGGCTTGGTAAAGACCGGCCGGCAAGCTGGCCGGGAACGCCACCCGGAGCACGAGGCGTCCTGAGGTGTCGGGGAACAGCGGCAGAAGCGGCGGCTCGCTGGTCGTCGTCACTCCCGGCGGTCCAATCACCCGGGCGGTGACGCCGTCGATCGCCGGCGCGGTATTGGTGACGTCGACCGACACCGTCACCGATTGGCCGGGTGTGACAGTGGTAGCCGAGGCGATCAGGAAGGCCCGCACCGCGCCCCCGTTACTCAGTTGGCTGGTCGGCAGGGTCTGGTGTCCGACCCTCCATGACCAGCGTGCCGTTGAGGCGGCGTCGCCGGAACAGCGGCTGCAAGCCGCTGTCGGCCCCGCCGTCCTGCACGGTGGGGGCCGTCTTGAGCATCGTGTTGACGGCCACCTGCTGGGCAGCCGGTGCCGTCGGCTGCCAGGTGAAGACGTCCATGGGCAGGCTCAACTCCACCTCGAGGCCCGGCTTCAGTCGGCCGTCCAACGCCGACCAGAACTCCCCGGGCGCCCGCTTCTCGTGGGTGGCCAGCGACAACGAGATCCAGCCGCTGTCCTTCAGGTCCTCCGGCAGGGCAGTGGTCGGCAGCGCCGAGTTGGCGAGAATGCAGCCGAGGATGGCGCCGAGCAGTTGGTGCTCGTCACGCTGCTCAGTGGCCCAGGCGGTGACCAGGTAGTGGAGGTCGACGACGGGGTTGGCAGGCCGGCGTTCGATACGGTCGCCGGCGTTGCGCCGCTGGACGAACGAGGCGGTCCCCGCGTTGGGATTGCGGGTCAACTCGTAAAGGAAGATGTTGACGGTGGGCCGGGTCACGGCCGCCCCCCAGGTGCGGTCGGGGGCGTCGAAGGACACGTCTACCGCGGTCTCGGGGAGGGGAACGGCATCACGCAGGAACTGTTCCAGCGCCTTGTCGACAAGCTGAATCACGCCTTCATACCCCCTTCCCCCGGACACATGCCTGGCAGTGCCGCGTGCCAAGCTGCGAGATGGTTCACTGGATGCGGTGTCGGGGCCGCAACTAAACAGAGTACTCCCTCCTATCTCCGGATTGCTTGGCAGACCTGAACCATGGGAGGTGCTGGCGGATCACCGCCTGCAATGGGCGGCTCTGGCCGCGGGCGTCGCCCGGGATCGCCAGCCGGACCCTCTCGCCGGCCTCAAGGTCGACGACGAGGACGCCGAGCGGTTGCTGGCGGAGCTGCCGGGGTTGGCTGGCTTGTCGGACGAGACCGAGCGCCGGCTCGCCCAGCTGGCCCGGGCCGTATCCCCCGGCCTGAGCCAGGTTCGGGCCGAGTTCGCGGCATCCCTGCGGCCCCAGCAACGACGGACCACGTCCTGGGACGCCGGGGGGGACGAGGAGCCCGACCCCTTCGCCACCTTGGTGACCCACGCCCGGTTGAGCATGGCCGAAGCCGAGGTGCTGGCCGTGCTGTGCGCCGTCGAGCGCGACCCCCGCCGCCAGCGGCTGGTGGGCTACCTCAACGACGACGTCACCCAGCGCCGGATCACCCCCTGGACGCTGCGCCTGGTGTTCGGCTCGGAAATGGAGGCCCATTTGGCGGTCGGGCCGGGAGGCAGCCTGCGGCGGGCGGCGCTGATCGAGCCCTCAGGCGACGGGTCGTGGTCATCGGCGCCGGTAACGGTGGCGGCCTCGGTGCTGTGGTGGTTGAGCGGCGACCGCTCCCCCGATCCGGACTTGCCGCCGGGCGTCGAAGTGGTGGCCGGGCCTCCCGGAGGTGACCACCTGCTGGTGGTGGCGGCCGGATCCGACCGGCTGCGGCGCCTCCAAGCAGCGGTGAAGGCGCTGCCGGGCGAGCTGTTCCTCGTCACGCCGGTGCCGCAGAACGACGACCAGTGGGCGGCCGTCATCCGCCAGGCCACCCTGGCCCAGCTCGGCGTGGTGATCGAGGTCGCCGAGGATCTGAGCGCCGCCGTCCGCCAGCGCATCGAGCAGGCCGACCACCTGCCCTGGGCCCTGACCAGCCCGCGCGAGCTCCCCCTCATGTCCCTTCCCCGCCGGCCTTGGGCCGACGCGCCCGTCGCTCCGAGCGCCGCCACGGCCGACGAGTGGGTGGCGGCCCTGGACGTGGAGCCGCCAGACGGCTACCACCTGTCGGCGGAGCAGCTGCACCTGGTGACCCAGGCGTCGGCAGCCATGGGGGGCGACCTGGCGGCAGCCGTTCGGCGGCTGGCCTCGGGCCACCTGGACGCCACCGCCAACCGGGTGCGGCCAACGCGAACCTGGGACGACATCGTCCTTGACGCCGACCGCCTCGACCAGCTCCGCGAGGTCGCCCGCAGGTGTCGACATCGCGGCGTCGTGTTCGACGAGTGGGGTTTCTCCCCCCAGCCCTCGACGGGGGTGGTGGCCCTCTTCTCAGGCCCATCGGGTACCGGGAAGACCTTGGCAGCCGAGGTCATCGCCGGCGACCTGGGCATCGACCTCTACAAGGTCGACCTGGCCAACATGGTGAGCAAGTACATCGGCGAAACTGAGAAGAACCTCTCGGCGATCTTCGACGCCGCCGAGGCCAGCAGCGTCGCCCTGTTCTTCGACGAAGCCGATGCCCTGCTGGGCAAGCGCTCCGAGGTCTCCGACGCCCACGATCGCTACGCCAATATCGAGGTCGCCTACCTCCTCCAGCGCCTGGAGCGCTACGAGGGCCTGGTCGTGATGGCCACCAACTTGGCCAAGAACATCGATCCCGCCTTCTTGCGGCGCATCCACGTGGTCCTCGAATTCCCGATGCCGGGCCCCGCCGAGCGCCGCCGCATCTGGGCCCACAGCCTGCCGACCGCTGCACCCACCAGCGCCGACCTCGACCTCGATTTCCTGGCAGACCGCTTCGACCTCTCCGGCGGCACCATCCGCAATGCGGTGCTGGCCGCCGCCTTCTTGGCCGCCGAGGCGGGGACGCCCATCACCATGACCAGCGCTGTCGTGGCGCTGCGGCGGGAGCTACAGAAGCTTGGCCGGCTGGTGCGCCCCGCAGACTTCGGCCCACACGCCGGACTCCTGGACGCAGGCTAAGAAACCTTCGGGAAAAGGCCTCGGTCCACCGCGCCTCCACCCCTCCTGGGGTTCAGGCCCGAGGCCGTCCCGAGCGACCCCCCGCCTGCCACTTCCCCCGGGCTCAGGCCCGAGGCCGTCCCGAGCGCCTCCCGCCTGCCACTTCCCCCGGGCTTAGGCCGGCGGCTGCTCCGATCGGCGCTTCGCCTGCAGCGCCGTCTCTATGCGCCGGATGCCGCCGTTGAAGTCCCGGTAGAGCTCGACCATCCGGTTGCCGTGTTCCTGCTCGGCCATCTGGAAGGTCCGGCTCACCTCGAGAAGGGCGTCGTGGATCCCGAGGTGGATGTCCTCGCTGAACTTGGGCAAGCCGACGGTGAGGAGCTTTTCCAACTCGTTCAGTCGTTCTTGGTTGTCCTCGGGTGTGACGGCTTCGAGCAACTTCTCGTAGGTGCCACTCTGGCGGGCCAGCTCGCTACCGACATGATCGCCCGAGGCCTGCAGGGCGGCCACAATCTGCTCGCTCAGGGAGCCCAGGACGGCCTGGATCTGAGCTCCCAGGGTGTTCAACGCCTCCTGGACTTGCGCCATGGATCCGGTCAACGTCGCTTCCACCTGCGATCCCATGCTCTGCAGGCTGGCGTCGACGCGATCGCTGGAGGACCCTGTCGCCGCCTCGAGCTGGTGACCGAAGTCCGTCATGCTGCTGTCGACCCGACCCGACGCGGCGGCGAAGGCGGCCTCGATCTGCCCCGCCGAGTTGCCCACCACTGCACCCATCTGCGCCGCCGCGGTGTTCATTGCCGACTCCGCCCGATCCGCCGAGGTGTCGAGAGCCTGGTGGACGCTCTGGGTGACGGTTTCGAGGCGGGTGTCGATTTGGGTGGCGGTGGCGTTCA
>JBOGGN010000377.1:0-6193 GCA_050744165.1 Acidimicrobiales bacterium
AGGTGAAGTCGCTGCGGGCCGGTCGTGCGTCCCTTGTCGACGGGTTCGCGTCCATCAGCGACGGCGAGGTGTGGCTGCACGGGGTGCACATCCCCGAATACACCGAGGCGTCGTGGACCAACCACGAGCCCCGGCGGGTGCGCAAACTGCTGATGCACCGTGAGGAGATCTCCCGCCTTATCGGCAAGACCCAGGAATCGGGCCTGACCCTGGTGCCGCTCTCGCTGTACTTCCGCGACGGCAAGGCCAAGGTCGAGCTGGCCCTGGCCCGGGGCCGGAGGACCTACGACAAGCGCCACGCCATGGCGGCTCGCGACGCCGATCGGGAGGCGGCCCGGGCCGCGGCCGCGGGGCGGCGGCGCTCGTCACACACGGACTGACACCCGAGTCCCGGGATGGCGGCGCCAGGGCTGGGTGGCATGGATTTCCGGGGTGGCACGGATTACCCGTCCATACCGCGGGAAATCGATGCCACCCCTGAAATCTTCACCAGCTCTTCACCGAGTCGATAGCACGAAAGGCCCCGAAACGACGTACCGTGGATGGGTATCCCCGGCCGTCCCGGGGTAAGGGGTCGCCATGAAGGAAAACGTGAGGCTGGGCCAGATAGCTGGAGTCGCGGTCGGCTTTAGCTGGAGCCTGCTCCTGTTCGCCGGGATCCTCGCCCTCCTGCTCAGCAACGGGCGCTTCCCGGCCGACGCGCCGGGGTACACCACCACCGCCTACATGGTGGCGGGCTTCGTCACCGCCGTCGCCTTCCTGGCCGGCGAGCTGGCCCATGAGATCAGCCACGCGCTGGTCGCCCGCAAGGCGGGGCTCAAGGTAGACGGCATCGTGCTGTGGTTGATGGGCGGCTACACGCGCATCAGCGAGCCGCCGGCCACCCCAGGCCAGGAGTTCCGCATCGCTGCCGCCGGTCCCTTGGTCAGCCTGCTCCTCGGCGTGGGCTGCGTCGCGGTGGCCTTGGCGGCCCACGCCGTGGGCTTTTCGCCCCTGGCGGTGGCGGTGTTGAAGTGGCTCGGCCTGATCAACGTCCTGCTGGCGGTGTTCAACATGCTTCCCGGCGCCCCCCTCGACGGCGGCCGGGTGGTGCACAGCGCGGTGTGGTCCCGTACTGGCGACAAGTACCGGGCGACCCGGACGGCGAGCCGGGCGGGCGGGATCCTCGGCATGTTGCTGATCGGCATCGGGATCTTCAGCTCCGCCTCCGTCGGCCTTGACGGGCTGTGGCTGGCGGGCGTCGGCTTCTTCCTGATGATCGCCTCTAAGGCCGAGGGCGGGGCGGCGGTCGTGCTGCAAGCGCTCGACGGCCTGCAGGTGGGACAGGTGCTCGTCCAACCTGGTTTCGGCCCCGGCTGGTTCACCCTCGACGCCTTCCTCCGGGACTTCGCGGGCGCCGGCACCGGCGCCTTCCGGCCCCCGGCGTTTCTGCTCGAGCAGTGGGGCGGCGGCTACGCCGGCCTGGCGCCCACCGCGGCCATGGAAGCGGTACTGCCAGCCGAGCGCTACCAGTACCGGGCCAGCCAGTTCTCCACCCCGCTGGCGCAGTTGCCTGTGTTTTCGCCCGAGCTGCCGGCCATCGATGCCCTGACCGAGATGAGCAAGCGGAAGACGCCTTGGGCCTTGGTGGTAGCCGGCGGCCAGATCGTCGGCGTCGTCTCGCCCGAGACCATGCAGTCCATTGCCCAGCAGTTCCGGCCCCGTCCGGCGGTACAATCGCCGAGTTGGTCCTTGACAAGGGGGTGACCGGCTTCGACTTCGGTGTTCGAAGCAGGGGAAGCGAGCCGTGGTCTCCGGAGCCACGTAAAAGAGCCGGAACCATAAATACAAACGCCAAGCCTCAGCTTGTGCTGGCTGCTTAACAAGTAGCCCGTTCGTCCGGCCCCAGCCCTACGGGCCGGTAGCGAGCGTCATCCAGTAGGACTTACGGGGCGGCCGTGTCGGCCGACCGCCCCGGACACCTCAGCCGACTAGGACCTGTTGCCGGCGCCGGTGACGACGACGGGCCCGAAATCCTCCACCGGCTGCGCTCGGAGAAGCCCTGTTGAGAAACGGAAGGACGCGGGTTCGATACCCGCCACCTCCACCCTGGGGATGATCGTGAAACGCCATGAGGTATGTTCACGAAATCCTCGTTGGAGGTGGCGAGGGCTTCATAAGTCCCCCGCCACCCCCAGGGGTTCAATGAAAGGACCGCCCCTCGGGGCGGTCTTTTCGCGTGCTCGGTCATGTTGGCGGTCAATGCCGATATCGGGGCGCGTTGAAGCCGGCCTGCCATGAGCGACCGGCTACAACCTCGGCTTTGCGTTGTGCTTCTCACGCGTCGGGTTGTCGATCACGTCGGCCCAGGTGCCGGTCCGACGGCGCGCTCGCTTCTGCTTCGGCTTCTCGATCGGAACGCCGGATTCGTCGAGCGCGTGCTTGGCCCGGAAGCTCCGGATCCGGTCGAGGTTGAACGAAGCGAGGGTGAATCAGCGTCCGGGCCGGCGTGTCGGACCATCCGCCACCGGGACCGTAGGTTGAACTTCGCCTCGTACTCGAGCTTCTCCGCCTCAGGCGCGCCCCGCGGTGGGGTCGGCAGGTCACGCAGCTCTTCCGGCAGCAGATTCGAGTAAAGCTGCCGTCGAGCAGCAACGCATCACCGGAGAACGGGCGGGTACCGCGCTGGTGCGTGACGACCTGGAATGTCTGACGAATGCCTGCCTGTGCCAGCTTGTCATGCGTCGTGCCGGGCGCGCAGAGGGCGTATCCCGGATCCCAGACGACATCGTCGATCGGTGCTCCCGCTTGCTTCGCGGCGACCAGGTCGTCGACGATCGACCACTCTGACTCAGCCACGCCTGACACCAACCCCAGCAGCCATCGGTGAAACTGAAGAGATGCCGGACAAGACACCTGAGCATGTGCTGGGTGAGGACTGGGTGTATCGGGCGCGGGCGGGGGACCATCCGGTGCAGGTGCGCGTGTTGAAGCACGGGACGGGGCGGCCGCCCAGAGTCCGGGTGCGATTCCTGGATGAGAGCTTCGAAGGTCGGGAGGAGTGGGTGCCGCCGGGTCGGTTGAAAGTCCCCTGGTCACGGGTCGAGGCCTGGCAGCTAAGCCAGGATCGCTGGGCGGCCGTCCGGCGGCCGACGCCTCAGGGCGAGTATCCGACAGTGGTAACCGCCGCAGAGCACGTGATGGCGTGCCTGCCAGAGGACGTGGGCGGTTGCGCCGATGGCGGCGTCGTAACGGTGTACGACCCGGCACGGCTGGAAGCCGAGTTCGGGATCGAACGAGCAGACCTCGAAGATCCACTCGCGTTCGAAGAGCCTCCAGGGGTGCTGGTTTGCCCGTGGCCGGTGATGGAACGGATCGCTATCCGGCTCGCTCCGGTGTTCGCAGAGCGGCTGCTTCGTGAGGTCGCCGAGTCGGTCGAGAAGGACCGTTTGGCCTCGATCTATGGTGACGACCATCCCGGTTCGCGGAACTGGTACACCCCTCCCGATCAGGCCGCGGCGTGGGCCAGACGGATGGAGCCGCTGTATGACCAAATCCGACGGTGGTGCGGCCATGAACAGATCACCCGATACGACGAGCTGGTGGCGTTGCGGGCAGAGGTGCTTCGGGTGGGACAGGTCGCCGAGCGGGCTATTAGTGCCTTGGAGGCTGCTGGCCAGGTCAAACTCGCCAAGGATCTGGCCAATCAGCTGGGTGTTCGCGTTGAGCTGCTGAGGGCGACCCCAAGGCAAAGTGACCTGATGGGTCACATGCTCGATTCGGGTCCGTAGGGGCTGAAGCCTTTCAGGTAGGGGCGGAGATCTTGGGGACCAGGAGTGAGATCAAGGGGGACCGCCGGGCGCCGTGCCGTCGGGTCGCGGGTAGCCATGTCCGCCCGAGCCCATGCCACCCACTCGAGGATCCGATCGCGCTCGGCCGGATCATCCTCCTGGTTCGCGCGCTGCTCGAGGGCGTCGCAGTAAGCGGAAGCACGGCCAGCACGGTCGCGCTCGGCCAGCACCTGGTCGAGGAACGCCTGTCGGTGGTCCTCGACGTACCGCATTCGGGCTTCCGCGATAGCTCGCTCCCAGTCTCGTTGGCGCCGCTGCTTCGCCAACTGCTCCTGGCGCGCCTTATCGATCAGCGCCCGGCCACAAGCTTCTATCTCCATAAGGGCCTCGGCCAGCTTGTCCTCCACCGTCCAGCGGGTTCGGTCGGCCCACCGCCTCGTCTTTCCGGAGCTTGCCCAATCGCGGGGCAGCTCGAGGACAAGCCTTCCAGACGGCCCGTCGGTGACCCTTGGGCGGACTCGTTGCCAGTCGTAGAGGGTCGCAGCCTCTAGTTCCTCGATGGCGGGGAAGCTCGCTTTAGTGTCGAGTTCTTCGCTGAGCGAGAACCGCAGGTCGTGGTCGTCGAAGCGAAGGGTCAACCCGAGTGGACCATCGGCGTCGACCCGGGCGGGATAACCATCCTTCTTCGCGGCGTCGGCGAGCGACGCGAGGATCCGAACAGCCCGGTAGCGGCATCTTTCGGAGAGATGGCCGAGTCCTGGGTGGGCCTGGATAGCCGCAATCAGTGAGTCCGACGGGTCGACGACCTCGCGTAGGTCGAGCCGACGGTGTTCACCGTTCCAGCGGGCGGCGTCGGGATGCTCGCCGGCGACGAGCTCGATCACGAGATCACCCTCGTCACGACCCTGGAGGCGAAGGTGAAACCCCTCGGGCACTCGACCTGTCTGCTTCACCCGGTTGATCGCTCGACGCCATCGCTCTCGGGTCGGCGCGTCCGGACTAGCGACTCGAAGGATCCCGTTCCCCTGAGCAACCTCGGAGAGCAGGTCGTCTGGCGAGATCTCCCCCGTCGCCGTCGAAGGGCGCGACGCTGCGAGCTTGGACGAGGCCGGTGAGGCGCGCACTGGGGCCGCCCGGTCCGGGTAGGTACCGTGCAGCAGGTAGTTGCGACCGTCGTCGGTTGCCTCGGCCCGCCACAGGCCGCGCCGTTTCGAGACGCGGGCCAACCCGCGGCTCTGCAAAGCGATCGCCGAGACCTTGTACGCGTCCCCATCCATGACCCCGGCTGGGCAGCCATCGACGATCCACCGGAGCACCGTCACCTGACGCTCGTTTAGCGGGCCGAAGTCGCGGGCCATGCGCTCGTCTTAGCCAGCCCACACGGCCTCCGCATCCCCAGCCAACGCACCGGACTCGGCGTTACGGTTCTAGAGCCGAAGCGTCCCAGCGGCGCGGGCTGGGGGTTCTCAGCCTGACATCGACCTACGGCTTGATTGCTCGCGCCAAACCGGGCGGACGAGGAACGACACATCGACACCAATTTGTTCGCGGGTCGAGGATCTTCGGCTGGGCGTTGTGGAGACTCCGACCCGGAACGTGTGGTGACGTGACAGACGAACGTGTTCGGGCCGGTCGTCTGGAAGAGATTGGCGGCACCTGACGACAGGCATCCTTCGACAGCCTCGTAGTTGCGGGCATCGATGCGGGGTACGAATCCGTGTCCAAGCTCCATGACATCCCCCTCAGATTGCCATTTGACAAGACGAAACTACGACATAGTATAGACGTAGGAACGTCGAATCACAAGACTGTAAGGAGATAGGTTGGCTCTACTGGGCGAGGTTCTCGACGAACTACTCGAAAGCGACATCATCGACACCGCCGACGTAGCCCGAGTCGCCCACACCACGCCCCGCAGCGTCGCTCGTTGGACATCCGCCAAGTCGACTCCGCGCCGCGAGAACGAGGATCGCCTGCTCGAGCTGAAAGCCGTGGTCGAGCAACTGCGACGAGTGCTGCGCGACGACGCCGGTCGGCTCTGGCTGCGAAGCCCAAACCCCGAACTGGAGTGGCAGAAACCAATCGACCTTGTCGCTGACGGCCAATACAGACGCGTAGTTGGAGCCATACTTGCCATCGGCGAAGGCGTAACCGCCTGACGGTCTCGCCTCCATGGATCCCGTCCGTCTGGCGTCGGCTTCCCTTCAACGATTCCAAGGCACGGGTTGGCGCCAACAGGCCCCGGCATTCGATCCCAGAAGCGGCGAAGGAGCCCAGCTTCACGGCGGACGGTTCAATCCGCCACGAAGCTTTCCGGTCCTCTATTTGTGCACCACCCGGCCGTGCGCGTTGGCCGAACTTCACCGCCTCGCTGAACGCCAAGCGATGGCAGTCGGGAACCTTCTCCCTCGACACCTTTGGCG
>JBOGGN010000378.1:0-4262 GCA_050744165.1 Acidimicrobiales bacterium
GACCTCGGGCCCATCCTGATGCTGGCCGACGTCTTTCCTCTGGCCCGGGTCATCGAGGCTGGTGTCGGGAGCGGGGCGCTGTCGATGACACTGCTGCGGGCCGGCGCCGTGGTGGTGGGCTACGAGATACGAGAGGACTTCGCCAACCGGGCTCGGAGCAACGTGGTTGGTTTCCTCGGCCCGGAGGTGCTGGCGCGCTACCGGGTCGAGATCCGCGACATCTACGACGGCATCGACGAGCACGGGCT
Organism: Acidimicrobiales bacterium; assembly: GCA_050744165.1. Classification (GTDB taxonomy): domain Bacteria; phylum Actinomycetota; class Acidimicrobiia; order Acidimicrobiales; family Palsa-688; genus JBOGGN01. The sequence continues at coordinate 249 of JBOGGN010000378.1, forward strand.
CGACCGGATGATCCTCGACCTCCCCGAGCCGTGGCGGGTCCTCAAGCACGCCGAGACGGCCCTCAGGCCAGGCGGGATCCTGGTCTCCTACCTGCCTACGATCGGCCAGGTCGCACAGCTGCGAGAGGCCATGGCGGAGGGGGCGTTCGGGATGGCGGAGACGGTCGAGGTGCTGCAACGCAGCTGGCACATCGACGGGCCTTCCGTGCGGCCCGACCACCGGATGGTGGCCCATACCGGGTTCCTGACCGCCGCCAGGCTCCTGGCGGCGAAACGACCCGGTCCCCCGGTCGCTCGACCGGCGGGACGCTGGCCAGGCGACATGGGCGGCTCGGGCGGCGGGGGCGGCGGGGGCGCTACGGAAGGCACGGCATGAACCTTCTCGACGTCGTCGTCATCTTGTTTGCCATCGCGGCCGGCATCGGCGGCTACCGGTTGGGATTCCTGGCACGGGCCGTGTCCTGGATCGGCCTGGCGCTCGGGATCTACGTGGCGGCCCGGTTCCTGCCGGCCCTCATGACGCGGATCAACCCGGCCAACCCGACGGAGCGGTTGCTGCTGGCCTTCGGCATCCTGATCGGGGGCGCGCTGGTGGGCCAGGCGCTCGGCCTGCTGGCGGGGGCCCGGTTGCACCATGCGTTGCCCCTCGGGCCCATCCGAGACGTGGACCGGGGGGTGGGCGCCGGTGTCGGGGCCATCGGCGTGGTGGTCGCACTGTGGCTGCTCCTGCCTTCCATCGCCGCGGTGCCCGGCTGGCCGGCTAAGCAGGCCCGCTCCTCGGCGATAAGCGGGTGGGTCAGCAAGCATTTCCCGCGGCCGCCCAATGCCTTGCAGGTGCTGAAGAACCTGGTCGGCCCCGACGCCTTCCCAGATGTGTTCAACGCCCTCCATCCGGGCGAGGCACTCGGGCCCCCGCCGCCCTCTGCGGGCATCAGCGCTGCCGTCGACGCCCGGGTGAGCGCCTCGACGGTGAAGGTGATGGGCCAGGCGTGCTCGGAGATCCAAGACGGCAGCGGCTTCGCGGTCGCCCAGAACCTGGTGGCGACCAATGCCCACGTGGTGGCCGGCGAAGGCCGGGGCCACACCCGGGTCCTCCTCCCGAGCGGGGCGAGCCTGGCAGCCACCGTGGTCCTTTTCGATCCGAATCGAGATCTGGCCCTGCTTCAGGTTCCCGGTTTGGGGGAGGCGCCGCTACCGATCGGCACCGGGAAGGTCGGCGACGTGACGGGCGTCTTCGGCCATCCCAACGGCCAGGACGCACTCGCCTTGGCCCCTGCGCTGATCGCCCAGAACGTGACCGCGGTGGGGGAGAACCTCTACAACACCCACCAGACGAGCCGCGACGTTTTCGTGCTGTCGGCGACGTTGTTTCCCGGCGACTCCGGTTCTCCCTTGGTCGAGCCAACCGGCACGGTCGTCGGCGTGGCCTTCGCCATCGCTCCCGACCGGCCCACGACGGCCTACGCCCTGGCCAGCAGCGAACTGGAGGCGGTGGTCGCCCAGCCGCTCGGAGTGGCGGTGAGCACGGGGCCGTGCCTCAGCTGAGCTGCTGACCGCGGCTGGCCCCGAGGACCGGCACGGGCAGATAATTCAGAGCGAGGCTCTCTTGTCAAGGCCTGGCTACGGGCATTCACCAAAATGTTTGCGGTCACATGTATCGCCAACCGGTGTCCAGCGTCAGGTGAACATGCCGCCGACGACGGGAACGACAGCGAAACTGGAATCGCCGAAGTCGTACCCCTTCGCAAGTACGCTCCGGTCGATGCGGGACCCTGTGTGCGACTTTCCCACCCTGGCACGACGCGCGTGCGATGGGGACCAAGCCGCCAAGGAAGCGCTGGTCGAGTGCCTGAAGCGCTTGGTATGGAGCACCATCTCGGTCTTCGGGCTGAATCCAGAGGATCGAGACGATGTCTTCGCGGCAACCTTCTGCCGTTTTTTCGAGCATCTCGGCTCCATCCGCGACCCCAAGCGGATCCCGGGATGGATCGCCACCACGGCCCGCAACGAGGCCTACACGCTGCTCCGGGCGCGGGGCCGGGTCGTGATCACCGACGAGATCGAGGACAGCGACGACAGCGGGCCGGGGGCCGACTACCGGATCTTGGACCGCGAGTTGTACGCAGCTCTGGTCGCCGGATTCCGGCTCCTGCCGCGCCAGTGCCAGACCCTGCTTCGGTACCTGTCCGCAGAACCGCGGTTGTCCTACGAGGAGGTCGGTCAACTCCTCGACATGCCGCACGGCAGCATCGGGCCGACCCGGCGCCGCTGCCTCGACCGGCTTCGAAACACGGCACCGTTTCGACCCTTCATGGAAGGAGGTCAGCCGTGACTCGCTTTGACCTTGGCGATGACGAGGTCCTGCTCAGGCTGCTGGGCCTGGCACTGGACGACGGCGACCCCGTGCCTGATCAGGCGGTGCGGGCCGCGTTGGCGCTGTCCAGCCTGAGTGACGTCGATGCCGAGCTGGCCACCTTGGTGGCGGACACGCTCATCGAGCAGGACGTCGTCCTATTTCGGCACGAGGTAACGATGGAGGTCGACGCGTCCTCCGACCGACTGGTCAGCTTCGCCACACCCCATCTGAACGTCGACGTGGAACTCCACGCCAACGACTCCTCGATGCTCGGGGTGGTGGTGCCCGCCGGGGTCTTCGAGATCGAGGTGGAAACCCGTCAGGAGACGGTGGCGACGCGGAGCGACGAGTTGGGACGTTTCTTCGTCGAGCTGCCGCCCGGGCCCTGCCGGCTGCACATCCAGGCGCATGGGGGGGCGGTCGTGACGCCCTGGATCACGAGGTAGCCGGCAGTCGTCACAACAGGCCAGCGGTGGACGGGCGGTCGTCACAGCCGATGCAGATCAAGGCGGCCCCCACCGCCGGATCCTGGCCGGCTTGGGCGTTGGCCAGGGCCTCGGCCGGCGTGTCACCGGCGAGGAGGTGGCGATGGAGGGCGACCATGATCGGCACCGTTGCATGGTCCGGAACGGGCATCACCGGTGCCACGACCGACCGGACGCCGAGACCGATCAGGGCGGCGCCGGTGCCGAGCAGGCCGTCGCCGGTGCGGACGGCGCTGACTGCGGCATCGCAGGCGGCCACCACGACGGTGTCCGGTGCCCGGCGGAGTCGCTCCAGGTCATACACCGTGAGCGGGCCGTCGGCCAGCAGCACCGAGGAGAACATCGGGCTGTCGGCTCGGAAGGTGCCGTGGGCGGCTAGGTGGGCGACGGCGGCGCGCTCCAGCGCCGACAGCACCGCAGGGGCGGTGGCGGCGCTGCCGACCAGGCGGTCGGCTCGGCCGTAGAGCGCGGCCAGTTGGTCGACCTCCTCCACGGCGGCGGGAAGACCCGGGCCGGCGATCAGGGCGACCGTGCCCGCTTCGCCACCGTCAGGCGTGGGCGTGGATTTGGGGTCCGGTGCGGATCGGGCCCCGGCGAGCCAGATGGCAGCGCTCGGGGCCACGGTTGCCGGCCGCCTCGACAAGGTGGGCAACGCCGGCCACGGGAGACCATGCAGTGTGCCCGTGGGCACGATTACGACGGGCACGACGGGCGGGATGCGCAGTGGCGCCAGGAGCATCGAGTCCAACCGGGCGGCCGTTGCCGCTAGCGCGGCTGCGCCGCCGGGCCGTCTGGGATCGGTCAAGAGCCGCCTCATCGCGAACAGCAAGTACCGCTTCTCGTCCTCGATCGAGCCCGAACCCAGCCTGTGGAGCCGGGTGCGCTCCCCGTTGACGGTGATCGCGTAGAGCCTTCCTTCGCTGGTCACGAACTCGACCAACCAGCGGTCGCCGAGCGCCGCCCGCAGCGCGGCCATGTCGATTCGCCCGGTTCTGAATCCGTCACGGTCGTTGACGCGCAGGTTCTGGCGGCGAACCGAGTCTTCGAGTTGCGCCGCTCGTGCCGCCAGGCGAGCACGATGCCTTGAGGGATCTGATGGCGCGCGGGGGTCGGACGCGGGTTCGCTTAATGCGACTTCCCGCAGCTGGGTCCGTACCTGGCGCAGTTCTGCCA
>JBOGGN010000379.1:0-2336 GCA_050744165.1 Acidimicrobiales bacterium
TGCCGCCGGTAGAGCCCACCCGATTCCGTCGAGACGTGGACCAGGTCGTCGAAACAAGCTTGTGAGCCCCCCGACCACCAGGGCATCCTCGACACCTCGACGGTCATCCTGTTCGGTCAACTCCCCGAAGACGTCCCTTTGCCGGCCGAGCCACTAATCACAGCCATAACGCTCGCCGAGCTATCGGTGGTCCCCCTTGTCGCAACCGAGCCCGCCGAACGTGCTGCGCGCCAGGCTCGATTCCAGCAGGCCGAGGCCGACTTCGAACCTCTTCCGTTCGCTCGTACCGCGGCTCGGGCATTTGGTGGGATAGCGGCTTCGTTGCGCTGAAGCCGGGCGAAAGGTGCAAGCGCGTTCCTATGACGCGATGATCGCCGCCATTGCCGTCGCCAACGGTCTACCGCTCTATACCGTCAATCCTGTCGACTTCGAAGGAGTCGACGGAGTCGATCTACGGCCGGTGGCGAAGCCCGATCGTTACTGACCGCCCGGCTCCGTGCCCTGGACCCGGCGGTTGGTGATGGTCGAAGATCCGCGGCCCATAGGGATTTTGGGTGAGGGCGGCTACGACAGTCCACGCCCAATGACCAGGGCGTACATGAAGGCCTCGAGACCGATAGCCGCGACGCGTACATGAAGGCCAAAGCCGCGCTTGTCAACGACCTTCCTCGCCGGCGCCGGCGCATCGGCAAAGTCTGCCCAAGGTGCCTGCGAGGCGAGCCACGACAGCAAGCAGGAGGACGTCGCGGACCCGACGTTGGTGGGCACCCGGCCACCCTGAATATGGGACGGTCATTCGGCGAAGAAGTTGTCGTCACCGATCGCTGGATCCCTGCCGTTCGTCTCTTTGGTATCACCGCCTACGGGACTGGGACCAGCGACTTGATGCTGGTGCCCGCGCAGCCCACCTTCGTGTCGCACCATTCGAACTGAACTCGTAGCAATCAACCGGTCCATCCACGACGCCGGATGGGGGCAACTGCTGCGATACCTGGCGTACAAAGCGGAAGAAGCTGGCCGCCAGTTGATCGCCGTCGACCCCCGCGACACCTCCCGCACCTGCCCCGCCTGCGGGCACTGCGAGAAGGACAACCGGCCCAGCCAGGCGGTGTTCCGATGTCAAGCCTGCGGCCATGAAGCCCACGCCGACATCAACGCCGCCATCAAGATCCTTCGGGCTGGGCAGGCCCAGCGCCAACAACGCGAATCCGACCATCAACCCGCATGAACCGCGCGGGATATTGTGGACGAGCCCTGCTTCCCGGCGCCCGAGCACCAGGCGCATTCGGCAGGGACGCGATGAACGTTCGAGCCTCGGGTTCACCTGATGCTTCGCACCGTGATCGCCGGGCTCCCACTGGCGAGGTCCGCGATGTTCCGAGGGTCTCCCGTGAGAACAACCCCTCCGCCCGCCGCTGCGCAGACCGCGACCACGGCGGCGTCGACACGGTGAGCCGAACCACGCGCCGCGGCGGCCAAGACATGCCCCATGCGGCGCGCCAAGAAACGGTCCGTTGGTGCGACCTCGATCCCGCCTTCACGGGCAAGGCAGGCATCGACCGCCTGGTCGTGACCACCACCCCGATACAACTCCGCCAGAACTGCGGCTGGGACAACGACATCAGCACGTTCGGTCAGAGCGGCCGTCAACGCCGAACGAACGGTCCGCTCGCGGGGTCCGCCGCGAGCAAGCAACGACAGCGCCTCGGCGTCAAGCACCAGAACAGTCACCGCAACAATCGCCGGAACTCGGCCACCTCATCAGGATCCACGGGCCCGCGCTCCTCGTCGAGACGACCGAGTAGGTCGGCCAACGCTGAAGCCCGTTGGCGACGCTCGACCTCTTCACGCAAGATCTCGTTGATCGTCGCCGAGAGGGCCGCGTCATCATCGCCCAGAGCGGCGATGACCTCGGGGTCAAGCGTGAGAGTCTTGCGCACCTTACCACGTGTCATACCGCCATCATACCAGACTCATACCATCGGGCGTCGATTTCACCGCTGCCCTACTGTCAATCGTCCAGCACATCTACGGACCCGGCGTTCTAGGGCGCCACTGAGGCGACCTCGATCCTGTGATTTGGGAGGAGGTGGATTTGGGCACTTCGACTGCTTGGCGGAGGTGTTGGCCCAAGTAGCCTGCAACCCGCGGCAGATGTGCCCACCGCTGCATGAGTTGGGCGAGGGGGACGGGAGGCTGACCTACGGGGCCGAGCTCGGCGACGGGACGGCCTAGAGCCCACCCGATTCCGTCGAGACGTGGACCAGGTCGTCGAAACAAGCTTGTGAGCCCCCCGACCACCAGGGCATCCTCGACACCTCGACGGTCATCCTGTT
>JBOGGN010000380.1:0-37756 GCA_050744165.1 Acidimicrobiales bacterium
ACCCTGTACTGCCCGGGGTACGCCTCCCGCGTCGACTGAGAGCTGCTGGCCGGCTGCGCCGCCTCTTCGGTTAGCGCTTCGTCTCCCAGGACGGCCGTAGGGTCTCTCCGCCGTCGTCGGCGTCAGAGCCTGGGTCGGCCGCAGGGCTTGGGTCGGCGCCAGGGACCGGATCGGCGGCAGGTGCCGGGGCTCGAGCCCGGCTCGGTGCGACCCGGGGTGGCTCGTCGGGCATCTTGGGGTAGACGGGCGGCCAGGGCGCATCGTGAAGCCCGGCTGCCCGGTCCCGCTCGTGCATGGCCAGCATGGGCTCGAGCGACTGCGGGTGCTCGACCATCGGCGCCCAGGGGTCGCCGTCTCGCGCCACCCGGCCAGGAACGTTGCGGATCGTCAACACGTCCGGGTGCACGGACTCCAACTCGTCCCACGCGAACGGGGTCGACACCTGGGCACCAGGCCGGGCCCGGACGGACCAGGCACCGAAGACTGTCTTATGCGGGGCGTTCTGGTTGAAGTCGACGAACACCCTGGTGCCCCGCTCCTCCTTCCACCAGGCGGCGGTCATGAGGTCCGGCCGCCGGCGCTCGAGTTCGCGAGCGACCGCCACCGCAGCCGACCGCACCTGGTAGGAGTCCCACCGCGGTTGGAGGCGGACGTAGACGTGGATCCCCCGGTTGCCGGTGGTCTTCGGCATGCCCACAATGCCGAGTTCCTCGAGCAGCCGGTGCACCTCGTCGGCTCCCTCGCGGACCATCTCGAAGGTGACCCCCGGTGTCGGGTCGAGATCGATACGCAGCTCGTCGGCGTGGGCGGGATCGTCCGCCTGGTTGGGCCACACGTGGAACCCGAGGCAGGCCAGGTTGACGGCCCACAGCACATGGGCGAGGTCAGCGGCGACCAGCGCATCGGACGTGGTTCCGTTGGGCGTGCTGACGACTGTGGTCTGCAGCCAGTCCGGGCGAGACTCAGGCACCCGCTTCTGGAAGAACGATTGCTTGCCCGCCCCGTGCGGGAAGCGCTGCAACAGCACGGGACGGCCGCCCATTGCCGCCAGCAGCGGCTGTTCCACCGCCTGGTAGTACTGGACCAAGTCAAGCTTGGTCTCGCCGTTCTCGGGAAAGAAGGTCTTCCCCGGGCTGGTGATCAGAAGCTCGTGGCCCGCCGCCTCGACCGCCACCACATCTTCGGCCATCGGCCTGCGACGCTACCGCGGCCTACATCGAGGGGCGGGCCCCGAACAGCCATCGCCACCAGTGGCCTCCCGACTGGCCAATCTGCTGGTCGACGGCGGCCAGCTCGGCCTCAATGGCGGCGCGCTGTTCCTCGGGTGGGTCCTTCGCAAGCTCTTCCTGCAGGAAGCGCCGCCGCTCGGAGAGCCATGCCCTTCCGTTGACAATACCTGGCATCGAGCCCATGGTATGCCCGAGGCGGGCATTTGCGTGTTCAGCACCCGTCAGGAGGTCGCGAAATCTGCCGCATCCGGCTCTTGCATCTGGCAAATAGCCGGAAACGACTGTGTGGGTATTTCAAAGAAGAATGACCCATGCACGGCTGCTATTACCGACAAACCGGAGTACGGTTCGGGCATGAGAATAAGTGCGCGCAACCAGCTGACCGGGACGATAACCTCCGTCGATCACGGCGCCGTGATGTCGACCGTCGTGATCCAACTCGACGGAGGCCAGGATGTCGTGGCGGCAATCACCAAAGACTCGGCCGAGGGATTGAACCTGGCCGCTGGCGACGCGGTCACCGCAGTCATCAAGTCGACCGAGGTCATGGTCGCCAAGGAGTAGCCGGGGCGCAGGATCGCGCATACTCATCGGGTGCGTGCCATCCGGGCTGTCGGCCACGCCCTCGGCCTTGCGGGATCGATGACGTGGGAGATCCTCTGGGCGCTCGTCCTCGGCTTCGTGCTGTCAGCCGTCGTTCAGGCGGTTGTGCGGCGGGAGACGGTTGTGCGGCTGCTCGGCGACGACCGGCCTCGTACCCTGGCTGTCGCCGCTGGTCTCGGCGCCGCCAGTTCGTCGTGCTCGTACGCCGCCGTCGCGCTGGCACGCTCGCTCTTCCGCAAGGGCGCCAGCTTCACCGCCGCCATGGCGTTCGAGGTCGCCTCGACCAATCTCGTCATCGAGCTTGGGATCATCCTGGCGCTGCTGATCAGCTGGCAGTTCACGCTGGCCGAGTTCGTCGGCGGCCCCCTGATGATCGTCCTCCTCGCGGTGCTGTTCCGACTGACCCTTCGCCGTCGCCTCCTTGAGGAGGCCGGCGCCCAGGCCGACCGCGGAGTCGCCGGGGTGATGGAGGGACACGCCGCCATGGACATGAGCGTCGGAGGCGACGGCGGTTTCTGGGCCCGCCTGCGTTCCCCCGCCGCCTACACCGCCGTGTCGCACATCTTCGTCATGGAATGGGCGGCCGTTCTGCGCGACATCGTGCTTGGGCTACTCATTGCCGGCGCGGTCGGCGCGTGGGTGCCTGGTTCGTTCTGGCGACACTTCTTTCTCGCCAACCACCCACTGCTTTCGAAGGCCTGGGGACCACTGGTCGGGCCACTGGTGGCCGTCGTCAGCTTCGTGTGCTCGATCGGCAACGTCCCCCTCGCCGCCGTCTTGTGGAACGGCGGCATCAGCTTCGGCGGCGTCGTCAGCTTCATCTTTGCTGACCTCATCATCCTGCCCATCCTTGTGATCTACCGGAAGTACTACGGGACGAGGATGGCGCTGTTCCTCGCCGCCACCTTCTACACCGCTATGGCGATGGCCGGCTATCTCGTGGAGGCGGTGTTCGGGCTGTTGGGGCTGGTGCCCCACCAACGGGCGGCCAGGGTCGTCGAGGCGAGCATCACTTGGAACTACACAACGTTTCTCAACCTGGCCTTCCTCGTTCTGGCCGGGGCCCTTGTCCTCCGGTTCGTGCGCAGCGGCGGCATGCCCATGCTCAAGATGATGGGCGGCGCACCGTCGGATTGAAAAGGGCTTCGGCGGGGACCGAGAACCTCAACCCGCCAGTTGCGCCGCCATACCCTCGTTCCACCCTCGGTCGATCAGGTCGGCCAGGTTGATCCGCCGGAGTCCGACGACCTCAGCGACTCGGCGGTTGACCACGAGTGCCACCTGCTCGGCCACTTCGCCATTGGCGTTGCCCAGGGTTTGCAGGATCATCGCCATCATTGCGGACACGCGGAGTTCAACCGACACCTCAGGCGGCCCCAAGGTGGCGACGTCGAGCAGGGCGCAGGTCGGCGCTTCCAGCACCGTCTGGATGTGTAGCGGAACGACGACGTCGCCGAGAAATCGATGGGCGGGGCCGCCGGCGGAGATATCGATGGTCAGTTCGGCCGGAATCGATGCCTCGAACCCGAGCAGCGGTCCCGGCGCCGGGGTCACCTTGACGGGCCCGATGACACCGAAGCCGTTGGCGGTCGCGGCGCCGCCGGGGCCGACGCGCAGCGGTCCCACCTGGATCCGCTCACCGGCGACCCGGGCCACGACGGCCGCCACCCGCTCGCAGGTGATGGCGTCTCGGAGGAGGTTGACGACGAACTGCTCGGCGGTCACAGCCGTGCCTACTGGCGCCGGATCCCGGGCCGGTGCCACATCCCCGGCCGGCGGGGAATCGGTCAGCTCGGTCATCCCGGCCCCGGCACATCCGGATGGTGCCATGTCCCGCCGGGGATGAGGCGGTCGGCTTCGGCAGGCCCCCAACACCCACGCGGGTAGACGTGCACGGGTTGTGGATGTTCGAGCACTGGCTGGACGATGCGCCACGCCTCTTCGACCATGTCCTCCCGGGCGAAGCGGCGCTGGTTGCCGGCCAAGGCGTCGTCCAGCAGGCGCTCGTAGGCCTCTTGGCGGACGCCCAGAACTGACGGGAAGTCGACCGACAGCTCCACGGGGTGGGTGTTGTCCAAACGGCCCGGCGACTTGGCCTGAACCCAGAGGCTGACCCCGTCATCGGCGCCCAGCCGGAAGCGCAGCAGGTTGGGGTCGGCCACGTGCCCCTCCTCGCCCATGAAAAGCATCTTGGGAGGCGGGGAGAGCTCGACTGTGGCCTCGGTGGCGGTGGCCGCCATGGCCTTGCCAGCCCGAACCAGCCAGGGCACGCCCGCCCAGCGCCAGCTGTCGATGGAGAAGCGCAGCGCCGCGTAGGTTTCGGTGGTCGACCCCGACGCCACCCCGGGCTCGGCCAGGTACCCGTCGTACTGGCCCCGCACCACATCGGTGGGGACCACCGGCGGCATGGCTTTGAGCACCTTGACCTTCTCGTCGCGCAGACTGTCGGCGTCGTCGCGCACCGGGGGTTCCATCGCCAGCATGGTGATGACCTGGAGCAGATGGTTTTGCACCACGTCGCGGACCGCGCCCACCGAGTCGTAGAAGGCGCCCCGGCCCTCGACCCCGAAGGCTTCGGCCATGGTGATCTCCACGTTGCTGACGAAGCGGCGGTTCCAGATCGGCTCGAGGAAGCTGTTGGCAAAGCGGAACACCAGCAGGTCCTCGACCGGTTCCTTGCCCAGGTAGTGGTCGATGCGGAAGATGTGCGATTCGCGGAACGCCCGCCGGAGCACCCGGTTGAGATCCTTGGCCGAGGCCAGGTCCCGGCCGAAGGGCTTCTCGATGACGACCCGGCTGCCCCGGTTGAGCCCGACGGCGGCCAGCGATTCGACAACGGTGGAAAAAAGCGTCGGCGGTATTGCCAAATAGTGGACGGGGCGGCAGGCGCCCGTCTCCTTCAAGCGGGCAGCCAGTCGCTCGAAGGTGCCCCGGTCGGCGTAGTCGCCCGCCACCATCGAGAGTTGCTGCAACAGACGCTCGAGGACACCCTCGTCAACCGCCTTGACCGTGGCGGCGATCGCAGACTTGGCGTAAGCGCGCAGGCCGTCGTCGTCCCAATCCGATTTGGCGACGCCGATCACCAGCACCGTGAGGTCGCCGGCGGCGGTCATGTGGTAGAGGGCCGGGAACAGTTTTTTCTTTGCCAGATCCCCGGTCGCCCCGAAGAGCACCAGGGCATCGGCCTTTTGTTCGGTCATTGCGCCGCCCGGTACCGGTTGATGAGGGCGTTGGTGGAGCTGTCGTGGCCCCACTCGGGTCGGGCCGAAACCCCCAGTTGGGGCACGATGCGCAGGGCGAGGCTTTTTCCCAGCTCTACTCCCCACTGATCGAAGCTGTTGATCTGCCAGATCGTGCCCTGGGTGAAGACTTTGTGCTCGTAGGTGGCGATCAGCTGGCCGAGGACGTGGGGCGTCAGCTTGGGGGCCAGGATCGTGTTGGTCGGCCGGTTGCCCTCGAAGGTCCGGTGCGGCACCTGGGCGGCGGGGATGCCCTCGGCCGCCGCCTGCTCGGAGGTCTTCCCGAAGGCCAGGGCTTCGGTCTGGGCGAAGAAGTTGGCCATCAACAGGTCGTGCTGCTCGCCGACGTGGTGGTTGGGCGCCAGAAACCCGATGAAGTCGCAGGGAATCAGCCGCGTCCCCTGATGGATCAGCTGGTAGAAGGCGTGCTGGCCGTTGGTGCCGGGTTGGCCCCACACGATGGGCCCCGTCTTCCAGCTGACCCGGTCGCCGGCCAGTGTCACCGACTTGCCGTTGCTTTCCATGTCGAGTTGCTGCAGGTACGCGGTGAGCTTCGACAGATACTGGTTGTACGGGAGAATGGCCTGAGTCTCGGCCCCGAAGAAGTTGATGTACCACACCCCGATTAGTCCGAGGAGCACCGGGACGTTGGCTTCGAAGGGCGTAGTGCGGAAATGCTCGTCGATGGCGTGAAATCCCGACAGCATCTCGGCGAAAGAGGCAGGGCCGATGGCGATCATCAGCGACAGGCCGATGGCCGACGGGTAGGAATAGCGGCCGCCGACCCAATCCCAAAACTCGAACATGTTGTTGGTGTCGATCCCGAATTCCGCCACCGCCTTGGCGTTGGTGGACACCGCCACAAAGTGCTTGGCGATCGCCGCCGGATCCTTGAGCCGGTCCAGCGCCCATTGCTTGGCGGCACGGGCATTGGTCAGGGTTTCCAGAGTGGTGAAGGTCTTCGAGGAGACGATGAACAGCGTCTCCTCCGGGTCGAGGTCGTTGGTCGCCTCCCAGATGTCGGTACCGTCGACGTTGGACACGAACCGGAACGTCCTGCTCCGGTCCGAATAGTCGACCAGCGCTTCGTAGGCCATCGCGGGGCCGAGGTCGGACCCACCGATGCCGATGTTGACGACGTTCTTGATGGCCTTGCCGGTGTGCCCGCGCCAGTCACCGCTGCGGACTCGCTCCGCGAAGGCACCCATGCGGGTGAGGACATGGTGGACCTCCTCGACGACGTTGACGCCGTCAACGTCGATGCGGGACCCCGCCGGTGCCCGGAGGGCCACGTGGAGCACCGCCCGGTTCTCGGTCGTGTTGATCTTCTGGCCCGAGAACATGGCGTCGATGCGCGCCCGCAGGCCCGATGCCTCGGCCAAGGCGACGAGCAATCCGATGGTCTCGGCGGTGAGGCGGTTCTTCGAATAGTCGAGGAAGAGGTCGCCGCCTGTGGCGGTGAGCGTCGAGCCCCGCCCAGGGTCGGCGGCGAAGAGCTGCGCCAGGTGGTCGTCGCCATGGGCGTCGAAATGGGTCTGCAGCGCCTGCCACTCGGGCAGCTCCGGGGGCGCGGTGATCATGTCAGGCCTGGCTTCTCGAGGTGGCCACCAAACTCCTTGCGCATCGCCGACAGGACCCGGTCGGCGAAATCGGCGTTGTGCTGGCTGTTGAATCGCTGGAACAGGGCGGTGGTGAGCACTGCCGCGGGCACCCCCTCCTCCACCGCAGCCCGGGCCGTCCAGCGGCCCTCGCCCGAGTCGGACACCCGGCCGCTGAAGTCCTTCAGACCGGGGTCGGCGAAGAGGGCGTGGGCCGTGAGGTCGAGCAGCCAGGAGCTGACCACGCTGCCGCGGCGCCACAGCTCGGCCACCTCGGCGTTGTCGATCTCGTACTGGTAGTACTTCGGGTCCTGGAGTGGCGCCGTCTCGGCGTCCTGCTCCGATTGGTGTTTGCCGACGTCGGCCCGTTCGAGGATGGCGAGGCCTTCGGAGTAGGCGGCCATGATCCCGTACTCCACGCCGTTGTGGACCATTTTCACGAAGTGGCCGGCGCCCGCGGGGCCGCAGTGGAGGTAGCCCCGCTCGGCGGTGGTGGGGTCACCCTGGCGCCCCTCCGTGCGAGGCGCCGCCGCCAATCCCGGGGCGATCGTCCGGAAGATGGGGTCGAGGAGGCGCACCGGCTCGTCTTCGCCGCCGATCATCAAGCAGAAGCCCCGCTCCAGGCCGAAGACGCCGCCGCTGGTGCCCACGTCCAGATAGTGCAGGCCTTTCGGGCGCAGCGCCTCGGCTCGGTCGACGTCGTCGCGGTAGTACGAGTTGCCGCCGTCGATGATGATGTCGCCGGGCTCCATCAGTTCGGCCAGCTGGTCGACGGTTGGCCCGGCGAAGGCCGCGGGCACCATGATCCACGCCGCCCGTGGCGGTGCCAGCTTCCCCACGAACTCCTTGAGCGAGTCGGCACCGGTCGCCCCCTCGGCCTCCAGTTGCTTCACGCTGTCGGGGCTGACGTCGTAGACGACGCACTCGTGCCCGTCTCGCATCAGGCGGCGGACCAAGTTGGCTCCCATCCGGCCCAATCCGATCATGCCGAGTTGCACACGGTCTCCTTTCGAGCGGTCTGGTCCTTCCACAGGGAGGCTACCGGTCCGGTGAGACCGTCTCTGCGGGCCATCCGGGGGTCGCTGGTGACGTTGCCGGTTGACGGACCTGGCTACGGGCCGCTCTGGCGGATCAACTTGGCCACCAAGGCGGTCCAACCGGTCTGGTGGCTGGCCCCCAATCCGGCGCCGGTGTCCCCGTTGAAGTACTCCGCAAAGTCGATCTGATCCCGCCAGTGAGGATCCTGGTCGAACCTCGCGTTGGCGCCGTTGACGGGCCGATGTCCCCGCTCGTCGGGAAGGAACAGGGCGATCAACCGCCGCGACAGTTCGGTGGCCACGTCCGACAGCGGGAGCCGGCAGCCCGAGCCGGTGGGAAACTCGACCTTGAACTCGTCACCGAAATAGTGGTGGAACTTCTGCAGGGACTCCACCAACAGGTAGTTGATCGGGAACCATACCGGACCTCGCCAGTTGGAATTGCCGCCGAAGATGCCCGTCGTCGACTCCGCCGGCTCGTATTCGATGTGGAACGTCTGGCCGGACATCTGCACGCTGACCGGGTGGTGGGCGTGCCAGCGGGAGAGGGACCGTACGCCGTACGGGGACAGGAACTCGTCTTCGTCCAGCATGCGCCGCAATACCTGGCGCAGCCGGTCCGGGCTCAACAGCGACAGGAGCTGGCGGCGGCCGACACCGAGCTCGTCCAACTCGAAGATGTTGCCGCACAGGTCGGGGCGGTTCTTCGTAAACCACCGGACGCGAGCCGCGAAGTCGGGAAGCTCCTGCAGGAGCGAGGGCTCGATGGTCTCGACCGCGAACAGGGGAATCAAGCCGACGATCGACCGGATGCGGATCGGGGTCTGGTGGCCGTCGAGGCTCAGGACGTCGTAATAGAAGCCGTCCTTCGGATCCCACAAGGCGATGTTGTGGCGGCCCACGTTGTTCATGGCCCGGGCAATAGCCAGGAAGTGCTCGAAGAACTTGGTGGCCACGTCCTCGTAGGCCCGGTTGTAGTGGGCCAGCTCCAGCGCCATGGCCAGCATGTTGAGGCAGAACATGGCCATCCAGCTGGTGGCGTCGGACTGCTCCAGCCGGGCGCCGCTCGGCAGGGGTGCGGAGCGGTCGAAAATGCCAATGTTGTCCAGGCCCAGGAAGCCGCCCTCGAACACGTTGCTTCCCTCAGCGTCTTTGCGGTTGATCCACCAGCTGAAGTTGATGAGCAGCTTGTGGAACATGCGCTCGAGGAAGGCGTAATCGGGCTTCCCCGATGCTCGGGCGTCGATTTTGTACACCCGCCAGGACGCCCAGGCGTGCACCGGCGGGTTGACATCGCTGAATGCCCATTCGTAGGCGGGGAGCTGGCCGTTCGGGTGCATGAACCACTCCCGGCACAGCAAGACGAGTTGTTCCTTGGCGAAATCCGGGTCGACCAGCGCCATCGGAATCATGTGGAACGCCAAGTCCCAAGCGGCATACCAGGGGTATTCCCACTCGTCGGGCATCGAGATGATGTCGGCGTTGTAGACGTGGATCCAGTCGTGGTTGCGGCCGTTTCGTCGGCTTTCCGGTGACGCCGGGCTTCCGGGGTCGCCTTCCAGCCATTCACGAACCTCGTAGCGGTAGTACTTCTTGGCCCACAACAGCCCCGCGATAGCCCTGCGCTGCACCGCTCGAGCCTCCTCGGCGGTGTCGGGCGGCGCCAGGTCGGCATAGAACTGGTCCGCCTCCGCCTCGCGAAGGCTGAGGATTTCGTCGAACGCGGCACCGAAGACGTCGGCACCGGCCGCCGATTTGGCCAGCCGTAGGTCAAGGGTGACGGTGGCTCCAGGGGCCAGGTCGAGGCGGTACCACAGGGAACCCTTGGTGCCGGTTCCCCCGGGATTCACGGTCGGGGCGCCGTGCACGACGTGGTCGTTGATGCCGTCCTTCGGGAAGGCGGCGGTATTGGGGACGCCCCACAGACGCTCCGTGTTGGTCTCGTTGTCGCAGAACAGGGCCTTGGCGCCGGGCGTCCCCGCGGCCAGCCACACCCGGCCCACCGTTGCGTGGTCGGCGACGATGGTCTGCTCGCCCGTCGCCCACATCTGGGGGTGGCGGTCGTCGCGGCCCCAGGACCAGGTATTTCGGAACCACAGTGTCGGCAGCACGTGCAGCGTCGCAAGATCAGGACCCACGTTGGTGCACCGGATCCGGATGCAAAGGTCGTCGGGGCTGGCCTTGGCGTAGGTCAACTCCACCTCGAAATACCGATCGCCGTCGAAGATGCCCGTGTCGATCAGCTCGAACTCGGGGTCGGCGCGGCTGCGCCGCCGGCTTTCGTCGACCAGCCGTTGGTAGGGGAACTCGGCCTGGGGATAGTGGTATCGCCACCGCATAAAGGAGTGGGTGGGTGTGGAATCGAGCGTCCACCAATACTCCTTGGCGTCCTCACCGTGGTTGCCCTCGGAGTTGGAGACGCCGAACAGGCGTTCCTTGAAGAACGGGTCGCGCTCATTCCACAGCGCCAGCCCGAAGCACAGGTGCTGCCATCGGTCGCACACTGCGCCGAGGCCGTCCTCCCCCCACCGGTACGCTCGGGAGCGGGCATGGTCGAATGGGAAGGAGGCCCAGGCGTCGCCGTCGGCGCTGTAGTCCTCCCGCACGGTGCCCCATTGCCGGGCCGCTACGTAGGGCCCCCACCACTTCCAGCGAGCCACCCGATCGCGGTCCTCGTCCAGCCGACGTTGTTCGGCCGAGGGTTGGGCGGGGAGTTCGGGCATGGGTGGAAAAACGATAGGGCGTCGCAGCACCGGGTCGCGGTCCGAATCGGGTACGCGGCGGATGCAGAATGGGCTGGTGCCCCGTCCCCGTCGCCGCCTCCGATTGCTGCCCCGACGCCGAATCGGCTGGGTTTGGGTCGCGTTGGCCGTCGGCATCCTGGTCAACACGCTCCGGCTGCGCCGGCGGCTGTCGGGTCTTCGCGGCCTCGACCCGGCGGGATCGGCCACGGCGGCCTCCTCGGAAGGACCGCGTTCCACAGTTGGTTCGTCTGCCTCGACCGCCACGATGTCCGGGATCGGGGACTTCGTTGTCGCCCGTACCCTCGACGTGGCCGTCGACGCCCCAACCCGAGTGGCGGCCGCCGCCTTCGCCCGCGATGAGGGCCTCGATGTGCTCGACCTGGTGCCCGCCGACCTGCCCTACGACCAGGTGCTCGACCTGGCCCGGGGGGTCGACACCGCCACCTACCGCACCGCGCCGCTGGCTCCGGGACGTGGGGCTGGCCACGCCATGCTGGTCCGGCGTAGGGTATGGGACCGGGTCGCGGAATCGGCGGGCGAGGAAGCGCCCTGGGCTGCCGAGGCTGTTCGCGACAGCGGGTCCAACGGCAGTGCCGCGGGCGACGTCGTGCTCCCCGATCGAGCCGCCATGGTGGCCCTCGCCGAGCAATTGAAGCTTCACGCCCCCCGCTCCACCGACCTGGCGGTGGCCCCATCGCTGTCTGCCGCCGAACTGTCCCCCACCGAACGGGTCCGGCTGCTGGAAGCGCTCTACGGCGGCGCCGCGTCCATGGCGGAGGCCTTTCCTGCGCTGCGCTCGCTGCTGTTGCTGGCGGGGCTGGCGCTCTGCCCGGGGTGGGGCGCGGTCGCGGCGGCCGAATCCCTCCTGCAGCCGTATCTGGTGGCGCGGGGCTTTTCCCCACCCTTGCGCCCGCGCCGCGGCAAACCGGTCGGGCCGTGGGCGTTGCTCGGGGCGGCGCGGGCACCGCAGGCCAAGGCCGCCGACGACCCGGTCGAATCGCGCCGCCCGGCGTACACCATCGAACTGGCCGAGGGAACGGAACGATTCTTCGAACCCCGCCGCGACACCTGCCCGTGGTGCGAGAGCACCGCCCTCCGGACCCGCGTGCGGACCCCCGACCTGACGCAATTCAAGCCCGGTGAATTTGTGATCGACGAGTGCACGGCGTGCGGCCTGGCATTCCAGAATCCTCGTCTCAATCTCGACGGCCTCGATTTCTATTACCGGGACTTTTACGACGGGCTGGGAGCTGGCGAGGCGGATTTCCTGTTCTCGCAATCGGAGCCTTCCTACCGGGGGCGGGTGGCGCTGGCCGCCCGGCACGCCACCCCACGGACCTGGTTGGACGTCGGCACCGGATACGCGCATTTCTGCGTTGTGGCCGCCGGTCTCCTGCCGAGCACCCGCTTCGACGGGCTGGACTTCGGCAGCAGCGTCGAGGCGGCCCGTCAGCGAGGCTGGATCGCCAACGCCTACCGAGGCCTGTTCCCGGACGTGGCGGCGGGCCTGGCCGGGTGTTACGACCTGGTCAGCATGCACCACTACCTGGAGCACACCCGTGACCCTCGCGCCGAGTTGGAGGCGGCGTGGACGGCGCTGGCCCCGGGGGGTCACCTGCTGGTCGAGGTGCCTGACCCCGAATCAAGATTTGCCAAGCTGCTGGGTCGGTACTGGGTGCCGTGGCTGCAACCCCAGCACCAGCAGTTCCTGAGTGTCGCCCACCTGCGGTCGGCCCTGGAGGTGCTCGGATTCACGATCGTGGAGGTCGAGCGGGGGCCGGTCCGCCAGCCGGTCGACGTCGCCGGCGCCTTCTGGTTGCTCTTCGGCGACATCGCTCCGACGCCGAACGTGCCCTGGCGCAACCCGCCGACGCTGGCGTCCCGCCTCGAGCGGTGGGCCATCCTTGCTGCCATGGCGCCCTTGCTGGCCGGCGGCTTGGCGGCCGACCGGGTCCTGCAGCCCCTCATTGCCGAACGGGCGCCAGCCTGGTCCAACGCCTACCGGGTGCTGGCGCAGCGGCCCGCCTGACCACTAGCTACCAGCCGTGGCCGTGGCTGCTTCCAGCATCGTCACAACGTGGTCGTTGCCGGCGTAGCGAGCGGCGCCGAGGGCGGTGCTGTGGAAGAACGGATCGCGGACCGTGAGATCCAGGTCCTGTCCGAGCAACCACGTCACGACCTCGCGGCGGTCATGCAAGGCGGCCCATATGAGGGCGTAGTCGAGTTGGTGCCCGGCAGGGATGTGGGGGCCGCTGGAGCCCAGGCGCAGCCGGGCGCGAGCACCCTCTGTGGCGGCCCACGCCTGGGTCCCGTCCAGATCGCCCAGCGCCGCCGCCAGCACCAGGTTGTCCACCCGGGCGCCGCTGCGGGCCAGCGCCGCCGCCGCTTCCCGGTAGCCGAATGCGATGGCCGTCCACAGCGGCCAGCTGTCGCCGTCGACCCCATCGACCGCCGCGCCGCCGGCACAGAGCGCCTCGACCAGCGCCGCCTGGACCCCCGCCTCGGCCGGCACGCACGACGACACCAGCAGGTACAACGGTGTCTGCCCGAGCCCTCCGCCGTAGGTGTCACAGAGGGCGTCGGGCTCGGCTCCTCGGTCGAGGAGCAGCCGGGCCACCTCGACCGCGTTGACCGGTGACTGCAACTGCCGTTCGACCTCGACCCCGTTGGCAGCCACGAGGTGCAGCAGGGTGGCGTGATGGACGAACGGCGACCGGGCGTGGACCAGGACCGGGTGGTCGTCGAGCAGGCGGCGCAGGGAGCCGAGGTCACCCCATTGGACCGCGTCGGCCGCTGCCTCGAAGTCCGGGTCGACTGGGTCCCAGGCTGCGGCGGGGTCGGCGTAACCGTGATTGGCCGCCAGGATGTGCCAGGCCTCTTCCGGTGCGAGGTCCTGCCTCCGCTTCAGGCCGAGTCCGTGCCAGATCCGCTCGACGAGCGGAGGATCGCCGCCCATACGGTGGGCATCCACCGCCTCGATCAGCAACGGCACCTGCAGGTCGATGTATTCGCCAACCGTGACCGCCCGCCCCGAGAGCTCGGGGATGAGCGGATAGCGGCCCACCGCCGCAGTGTACTGACCCGCACCCTGAGGTTCCCCTGGGAGGGCGGCGCCCAGGACTACGCCACCGCAGCCGAGCCGGGGACCACCGCAGCCGAGCCAGGGACGACCGCCCCCGGCACCAGGTGCTCCAGCGCGTCGGCCGCCGCCGCCGCTCCGCCGGCCGCCTCGAAAGAGGCCTGTAGCCGCTGGGCCGCCTTGCGATAGGCGGGGTTGTCGAGCACCGCGCTGACGGCGGCCCGGATGTCGTTGGTCTTGGCTCGCCCGAACTTGAGCCGCACCCCGGCGCCAGCGTCGGTCACCTGCTGGGCCACGATCGGCTGGTCATCGCGGATGGGGGCCACCACGAGCGGTACGCCGTGGGCCAGGGTCTCGCACACGGTGTTGTGGCCGCCGTGGGTCACCACCGCCGACACCCGGGCCAGGAGTTCCAGTTGGGGCACGTAGGGGCGGACCAGCACGTCGCGGTCGGCGGCCCCGAGGGCGCTGGCGAGGTCGGCGGGGCCCACCACCACCGCCTGCACCCGGCCCGCCAGGGATCGCAGCGCCGTGATGGCCTCACCGAGAAACCGCCGCCCGGCCTCGGCAGTGACGGTGCCGAGCGACACCAGGACTAACCGCCGGGTTGGATCCAACCACCCCCAGGGAAAATCGGCTGAGGCCGGCCGGGCCCCGAGCGACGGCCCGACGAAGCGGTAGTGGCTGGGGAAAAAGCTCCCCGGGCCCGCCAGGGCAGGCGTCGAGAAGGCCAGGACCAGCTTCTCGGAGAAGCGCAGATCGCCCCGCACGGCCGGCACCCCGAACTGGGTCTGGAACCCGACCAGCGCCGCCTTCACCCACTCGCCCACCTTGGGCAGCAGCGCGAAGGGGTCGACCAGCTCCGCCGAGGTGGTGGCCGACGTGGCCCATGGCAGCCCTCGGCGCTGGGCGACCAAGGCGCCGGCGATGGCCTGCTGGTCGACGACGAGCACATCGGGCTGGAACCGCTCGACGGCCGCCTCCACGCCAGGGACCATGGCGGTGCCGAGCGGCAGCAGAAACTGCTCCCACAGGAACAGCAGCGCCTCCGCGCCGCGCAGCCCCTGGGATCGCTTGGTGGCCTCGGCCATCGCCTGGTCGTCGTCGGCGGGGTCGTCGCCCACCGCCAGCAGCTGCGCGCCGGGGGGAAGCAACGGCCGCAGCAGCTTCGGATACCCGGTCCAGGCCACGTTGTGGCCGCGGACTTGGAGTTCCTGTCCCACCCCGATGGTGGGATTGGTGTGCCCCGTCAGGGGTGGCACGACGAACAGGAACCGACTCATGATTTTTTGCCCCTTCTTGGTGTTGCTCAGGCCACCAGTTGCGCCAGTGGATGGGCCCCGGTGTTCTCCAGCGCCGGGGGTTGGTACTGCGGCGCCTCGCCGTGGCGCCCCCCAAGCCACCACGCCATTACCGCCTGCAGGTGCTCGGGCACCTCCATGAGGATGGAGTGGCCGCAGCCCGAGAGGACGTTCAAGGTGAAGTCGGGGACCAGGCTCTCCAGGTCCCGGGCCCGGTCGATGACATCGGAGTCCTCGCCGTAGATCGCCAGCATCGGGCAGCCGAGGCTGGCCAGCGGCTCGCGGGGGAGCGGGACCGCGGTCAGCAGGTCCTCGACCAGGGTGGTGCGGTTGATCAAGGCGTCGGCCTTGCCGGCCATGCGGTGCATCTTCCGGCCGGAGGCGGCCACCCACGCCCGGGCCTCCTCTAGCTCCATGCCGAAGGCGATGCCCCAAAGCGTGCGGGCCATCTCCTCACCCCAGCCCTGGACCGCGAAGTGGCCCTCGATCATCACCAGGCTGGCGACCTGATCGGGGAAGGCGAGGGCGAACGCCAGCGCCACGGTGCCGCCATAGCTGTTGCCCACCAAGTGGACCGGGCCGTCGATCCGCAACTCCGCCAGCAGTGCCGCCAGGTCGTCCACCGAGTCGTCGAGGGAGTAGCCGAGCGCGGGCCGCTCCGAGAGGCCGTGGCCTCGCAGGTCGTAGAGCATCACATCGGCCCCCGCGGCGGCGCAGGGGTTGGCCAGCGTGTAATAGAAGGACGAGAGGTTGTCCATCACCAGCCCGTGAATGAACACGACCGTGGGCCGCCCGGTGCTCCCCGGCTGGCCGCCTGGCGGCGGGGAGAGCTGCTGGACGTGGAAGCGGACGCCGTTGGCCCGGACGTCAGCCACAGGTGCTCACCACCGACAGGCACGCCTGGATGTGGTCGACGACCTGGCCGACGCGCAGGGCGATGATCTCATGCAAGGTCTTATCGGCAAGGAAGCCGACGAAGTCGACATCGTTTCCGTAGTGAACTTTCAACAGCCCTGCCAGGGCCACGAACTCGATGCTTTCAAGCTCCAGGTCCCCCGAGAAGGCGGTGTCCCGGGTGATCTCGATGTCGAGCAGGTAGTCCTCGCCAATGACTTCACCCAACATGCGGGTGATATCAGCCAGGATGACGTCAGCGTCCATTGTCTGTTGTCCTCTCTCTGTTCAGAGGGTTGAGGGGTTGGAAAAGTCCCCGCCCCGCGGCCGCAGCCGCCATGGCGGGAGAAACGGGGGTGGTCGTCCAGCCGACCGCGTACTGCTTGGCGCCATCGGGGCCGTCGACGATGGTGGTGTCGACCCACCACTGGTTCTCGTGGCGGCGAGCGGTCACCCGGAGGCGCGTCTTGTCGGCAGCGACGATCTCAAACTGGTGGGGCCGGCCCTCCAGCCCCGTGCCGACCGCCTTAGCCACCGCTTCCTTGGCGGTCCACAAGCGGGTGATCCATTCCGCCCGGGCGCCGCTGCCGGCGGGCGCCAAGCGGTCGAGGAGCCGGCGTTCACCCTCGGTGAAGGCCGTGGCCTCGAACTGCGGGCCGCGCACCTCGATGGCCTCGATGTCGATGCCGACGAGGCCGGCGTCGCCGACCATGGCGACTGCGCACTCGCCGCTGTGGGCGATGGAGACGGCGCTGCCCTCGGGCAGGCCGCTGATGGTCGGGCGGCCGCTCTCCTCGTTGGCGACCTCGAATTCGGCTGGGTACAGGTCGCCGGCGCCCCCTTGCCACAGCCACTGGCGGGCCGCGTCCTTGGCCACCATGCGTCCGAGCAGCCAGCGGTGGCGGCCCCGGGGGTGTTGCTGGTCGTACGTCCGACGCTCGGCGGCCGCCAGGTAGCGGCGCATGACCAGCTCCCGGTTGGCCGGGTCGTGCCAGCGATCGCGGAGGAGGAGCCAGCCACCGGGTTGCTCCTCGGCGATCTTGTGGCGCTCGGGCCAGCGCAGTGTCGGGTCGACGGCGTCGTCGGTGAGGAACCGCCGGTCGGTCCAGCCACTGATCCGGGCCCACAGGGTCCCATCGGCGAGGCGCAGTTCGAGATCGGCGGTCACGTTGGTCTCGGTGACCGAGCGGATCCAGACGGTGCAGCCCACCGGAACGCCCACGGCGGGATGAGGCCCGAACAGCTCCAGGCGCTCGATCGTGGCCGGGAAGGCCAGCTTGTTGGCAGGAACGGTGGTCCGGATCCAGAAACCCATCAGCTGGCCGGCGTTGTCGAGCAGGCCACCCGGTGCCGCCAGGCCCCGGAGCTGGCCCCGAATCCCGTTGTCGGCGTAGGCGTCGATCTCGGTCACGCCTTGGAACTGTGGGCCATGGAAGAGCCACCGCTGGCCGTATAGGTCCGGGGCGCTCACGGGCGACGGGCGCTCGCCGGCGAGGCACTCGTCGCGAGGCGAGGGTGCGGCCGGGAAGCCACCGGCGACGAGCACCTTGCCCCGGGCGTAGCCCTCGAGGGAGACGTCGATGTTGCCGTCGGGGTCGATTTCGGCGACGACCTGGAGCCGGACCGGCTCGGTTGGGGCCAGCCACCGCAGCGCCCGCACCTTGGCCAGACCCACGATGGCCCGCCCTCCCGCCAGGGGGCGGGCAGCGTCCATCATCATTTCCAACATGGTGGTCATGGGCACCACCGGGAAGCGGTCGGACACCTCCGGCCACCCGTCGGGCTGTCGATAGAAGCAGTGGTCGAGCAGGTAGGGCATCGTTTCGACCGACACCACCTGCGTGGTCGTCGCCCGCGTGGGTGCCGCCGCAGGCGCTGCTCCCGCCGCAGGCGCTGCGGCCGGGGCGGGGGCCGGGACAGGCACCGGCCGGGCAGCCGGTGGCGTTTGCCACGAGCGGAGCACGTCGCCGGCGACCGACTCGGTGTCGGCCAACAGGGCCTGGAACTCTCGCAGCACCGGGCTGTTGGCGCTCTCGGCGTGCAGGCCGGGGAGGGAGCCGGCGCCCGCGACGACAAGGGGCTCGATGCCTTCCCCGAAATGAACCAGCGGCGTGCCCAGCCGCAGCGAGATGTGACCCGTGCGCGCCCGGCCCGGACGGGCTGGCCGGGGCGACAGCTCCGAGAGCGCCGGCGCCCGCCCTTCCACCCAGAGGGCGGCCGCCACCCGCAGCAGCTGGTCGAGCCCGAAGTTCTTCGAGGTGCAGGCGCTGATCACCAGTTGGTCTTGGTCGCGCAGGGTGTCGTCGATGAAGCCAGTCAGGCTGCCGGCGCCCACCTGCACGAAGGCCCGGACGCCGGATGCGTACAGTCGCCGCACCATCGGGCCGAAACGGACCCGCTCCAGTAGATGACGCACGCTTACCCGGCGGACCTCGTCGAGGTCCTCGGGGTAGGGGCCGACGACCGTCGCCGACCAGATCTCGGCGCCTGCCGCCCGCAGGGGCAGGTCCGCGAGGAGGTGGCCGAGGGGGGCCAGGAACGGCTCGACCATGCTGGAGTGGAAACCCGACCGGAAGCTCAGCACCTGGCCCCCGACGCCCTCAGCCCGGAGCCGCTCCAAGGCGGTGGCAACGCTGGTCTCGGCCCCGCAGATGATCGACTGGTGGGGGCAGTTGTCGTGGGTGACCTCGATCCGGGGCAGCCCGGTAATGGCCGCCTCGGCAAGGTCGGCGCCGCAGCCGAGGGCCGCAAATACCAGGCCGTCCACGTCCATGCTGTCCTGATCGAAGGCGGCCAGAACCCGATCGATGTCGGCCCCGTCGTGCATGCCCGCGGCGATCATGGCGCTCCACTCGCCGATGCTGTGTCCCGCCAGCACGTCGGGCGTGATTCCGAGGCGCCGCAGAGCGGCGTCCAGCAGCCGGCTGACGGCGATGGTGGCGACGCTGCGGCCGCCGACGTTCCCGGTGGCGGACAGGTCGGGCTCGGGCAGGCCGAAGCGGCCCGCCACGCCCTCGACTCGGGGCTCGAAAATGTGCTCCACGCCGGGAAAGACGAAGGCCACCTTGGCGTCGTCGCCCGCGAGGAGGGGAGCGCTGGTGAACCAGACGTCGTTGCGGCCCCGCCACGGTCGGCCACGGGCCACCACCTTGCGGGCCAGCTCCAGCCGGGTGGGGTTGGGGTCGACGATGGCCAGCCGCCACGGCCCGCCGGTCGGCACGCGGTGCAGATCGTCGCGGGCCAGCAGGGCGGCATCGTCGCCAGCCAACTGCCGGCTCAGGTCCTGCGCCGACGCGCCCGCCATGAGCAGCACCGGCTGTACTCGCCGGACGGAGTGACCAGGAGGCGTGAAGACACCACCGACCGTCTCGGGCCGCCGGCCCGGAGCCTCTTCGAGGATGACGTGGGCGTTGATTCCGCCGAAGCCGAAGGCGTTGACGGCCGCCCGACGGGGCAGGCCGGCGCCCTGCTCATTCCACGGGGCCGCCGCCGTCTGCGGCCGGAAGCGGCTCCCCGCCAGCGACGGGTGTGGCTCGTCGCAGTGGAGCGTGGGGGGCAGCACACGATGGTGGACGGCCAGTGCCGCCTTGATCAGCCCGGCCATGCCGGCCGCCGGCATGGTGTGGCCGATCATCGACTTGACCGAGCCCAGCGCGATGGCTGGCCCGTCGCTGCCGAACACCTGGCGCAGGGTGGTGAGCTCCGCCTCGTCGCCCACCGGGGTAGCAGTGCCGTGCGCCTCGACGAGGCCGACCGCGCCGGGAGCCGCGGGGTCAAGGCCGGCCGTGGCCCAGGCGCGCTCGAGGGCCAGTACCTGGCCCGCTACGCGGGGCCGCATGAGGCTGGCATCGCGCCCGTCGCTGGCGACGCCGGTGCCCCGGATGACCGCGTAGATCCGGTCGCCCGCCGCCTCGGCGTCCGCGAGGCGCTTGAGGATGACCATGCCGGTGCCCTCCCCGATCAACAGCCCGTCGGCCCGGCGGTCGAAGGGTCGAATCTGCTGGCTCGGGCTGAGAGCCCGGAGCTGGGAAAACACGCTCCACAGGGTCACGTCGTCACACACGTGGATCCCTCCGGCGATGACGACGTCGCAGCGGCCCCGGGCCAGCTCACCGGCGGCCTGGTCGACGGCCAAGAGCGACGACGCGCAGGCGGCGTCGACGGTGTACGCCGGGCCTTGCAGGTCGAGCCGGTTGGCGATGCGGGAGGCAGCCAGGTTGGGCACCAGGCCGATGGAGGACTCGGGGTGCTCGGGCCCTAGGCGGTTCTGGAAGTCGCGGGCCACTCGGTCGAGCTGCTCGCCGCTCAACCCGGGGACCAGTTCCCGGAGGCTGGCAACCAGCTGCCGCCCGGCCCGCACCCGCTGATCCAGGCGCGCCCCACCGGCGGACAGATAGCCGCCCCGGCCGAGGATGACCCCCACCCGGCCCCGGTCGCCCAAGTGGTCCTCGCCGCCGGCGTCAGCGATGGCCGCGGCGGCCACCTTGAGGGCCAGCAGCTGATCGGGCTCGGTGCCCTCGACGGCCACCGGCATGATGCCGAAGGCGGCGGGGTCGAAGTCGGCCAGCCCGTCAAGAAATCCGCCCCGCCGGCAGTAGAAGCGGTCGCTGGCCGGGTGTGACCAGGCGGTGGGGTCGTAGTAGCTCGCGTCCCACCGCGAGTCGGGAACGTCGCTGAGGGCGTCGACGCCGCCCACGATGTTGCGCCAGTAGGCGTCGAGGTCGGCCGCTCCTGGAAACAGGGCGGCCATGCCGACGATGGCGATGTCGGCAGAGGGCACACGGGTGTCGGGCATCACGGCTCCAGCGGGCCGCGCATGTAGACCACCTGCGCCACCTCACGGGGACCCCAAGCGAGCTCCCGAAGCAGGCAGGCAATGCCCTCCTCGAGGCCGATCAGGCCCACGCCGCGGCGGGCGTACTCCCGCTCCAGCTCCGGCGAGACCATGCCGGCCCCGGCCCACGGGCCCCAATCGACTGCCAGCACCCGGCCGCGGTACTTGCCCGACCAGGTGCGGGCGAGCCCGTCGAGGGCGTCGTTGGCCGAGGCATAGTCGGCTTGGCCCCGGTTGCCGAAGACGCCGGCCACGCTGGCAAACAGCACCAGGAACCCGAAGTCGGGCCGCAGGGCCGCCACCAGGTTGCGGGCGCCGTCGACCTTGGTGCAAAACACCCGGTTGAACGACTCGACGCCCTTGTCGCTCATGCGCTTGTCCTCGAGCACGCCAGCACCGTGAATGACTCCGTCGACGCGGCCGTGGCGGGCATAGACGTCCTCCACGACCGCCCGGACGGCGGCGGCATCGCGCACGTCGGCCACGTGGTAGTGGGCCGAGGCCGCAGTGCCCGCCAAGGCCGCCAGCGTGGCCCGGACCTCCCGGGCCGCGAGGGTCCGGGCGACAGCGATCTCCACCTGCTTCGGATCCCGGGTGCCGGCTGCGACCAGCGCCCGGCGCAGGGACGGGCCGTCGAGGGCGGCCGCCGTGGTCGGGTCCTCCTCGCCCTCGGGGGCCTGGGTCCGGCCGATCAGCTCGATGTGGCAACCGGTGGAGCGGGCCAGCTGGACGGCCACCTTGGAGGTGATGCCCCGGGCACCCCCGGTGAGCAACACCACCGAGCCCGCCCCGAGCCCAAGGTCGGCGGTCGAGGCCGCGATGTCGGCGGCCGGGGTCAGCCGGGGCCGGGTCAGCTCGACCGGCACAACGCGGGTGGTGACGCGCTCGCCGTGGTAGCTGCCGAGCACCACCGAGGGCTCCGACGACGCCAGCTCGCCGAGCAGGACGGTGGCGACAGTGGCCGCTCGGTCCTTGGGGTCGACGTCGACCAGCTGGCTGACGACCGAGGGGTACTCGGCGCGCACCGTGCGCAGCAGCCCCGCCAGGCCCAGCCCGGCGCTGGATGCGTCGGCGCCCCGGTCGAAGCCGAACCGGCCGCCGCCGCCGGATGCCACCAGCAGGCGGCCGATCCCACGCTCGGCCGCCTCACGCAGCACCGCGAAGGCGGCGGGCAGGACAGAGGGGCCCTCAGCATCGATCGCCACCAGGTGGACCAAGGCGTCGGCGCCGTCGAGGGCTCCCCACCGGTTCTCATCGTCGCCGGCGTCGAGGATGACGACATCGGCGCCCCGCTGCTCGAGAAGGACCGACAGTTCCAGTCCGATCCCAAGGCCCCCGTCGACCAGCACGTACCGCCGGCCTGCGAAGAAGGAGGCGTCATCGACGGACTCGAACACGGGCGCCAAGTCGGGCTCCAGCTCGACCAGGTGGCGACCGGTGACCGGCAGCGCCGGCACCTCGGCGACGCGCACCTCGGCTACGGGCACCTCACACAGCACCGGGACCTCGACGGTGGGCGCGCCGCCCGCCGCCGACTCTGCCGCAACCCCTGGCTCGGGGGTTAGGAGGTTGGCCACGATCCAGTCGGCAATGGCGTTGAGGGTCTTCAGCCGAGCCAACGCCTCGACCGTCGACTCGTCGATGGCAGCACCGTCGCCCGCCAGGCCGACCTGATCGGCCAGCTCGCCCAGGATCTCGGTTCGCTTGATGGAATCGATGCTCAGGTCGGCCTCGAGGTCGAGGTCCGGGTCGAGCATGTCGCCCGGGTATCCGGTCCGGTTGGACACGATGGTGAGCACCGTCTCCAGGATCTGCTCCCGGGTGAGTGGCCCCTGCTCGGGGACCTCGGGGGCTGCAATCACCCGGATTGCCGCGGCGCCCGGAGCAGCGGCGTGGAGGGCCGCCGCCACCGAGCCGGCAGGCGCCGAATCGACCGTGATGGCCGATGGCGAGGTCAACACGGCGAGGTTTTCCCCGCCAGTTCCGAGGTACCCGAGCAGCACGTCGCGCTGGGCGGCGACCAGTTCACGGGTGGTGCGGAGGAATTCGAGCACTGCCACGTCGCGCTCCGCCGGTTGGCCCGCCGCCAGCGCGGCCACAGGGACCGAGGTCGGGGCGGCGGTCATGGGCTGCAGCCCGCCCGCCACGGGGGTCCCGTCGGCAGTGCGTACCAGGTGGCCGTTGACCAGCCAGCCGGGCCGCCGGGGCACGCTGGCCAGAGAGACCCGGCGCACCCGCCGGCCCCGCCACAGGGCGTCGGTGCGGACAGCCACACCAGAGGTGGCCAGCTCCGCCAGGGCCAGGAGGAAGCGCGCCAGCCCGGCCTCTCCGGGCGCGTCGCAGGCGACGGCCACGTGAGGCCGCGGGCCGAGGATCTTGCCGACCAGGCCCGTCAAGACCCGGCCTGGTCCCGCCTCCACGAAGATGCGGGCGCCGGCGGCGTACATGGCCTCGATCTGGTCCACGAAACGCACCGGCTCGGCCACCTGGCGAGCCAGGGTGTCGCGCACCGCGTCGGCTTGGGCGGGGTAGGGCTCGGCGGTGGTGTTCGACCACACCGGCAGCGACGGTGCGGCCACCGCCCGCGAGTCGAGGGCGGCCCGCAGCCTGCCGGCGGCGGCCGCCACGACGGGGCTGTGGAAGGCGCAGGCCACCGGCATCCGCTTGACGGACAATCCCGCCTCGGCCAGCCGCTCCATGGCGCGGGCAATGGCGGCTGTGGGGCCGGAGATGACAACTTGGTTGGGGGCGTTGTGGTTGGCAATTCCGACCCCGGCGACACCATCGAGGGCCACCGCGACCGCCTCCGCGGTGGCGCTGACCGCGGCCATGGTCCCCGGGTCCCCGTCAGCTGCGCCGAGGATGGCCGCAGCCCGGGCTTCGGACAGGGAGACAAGGTCGTCGGGGTCGAGGGCGCCGGCCGCGGCCAGGGCGACCAGCTCGCCATAACTGTGGCCGCCAGCCAGGTCCGGCTGGACGCCAACTGTTCCCAGCAACTCGTGCATGGCCAGCCCGGCGACGCCGAGGGTGGGCTGAGCCACCCGGGTGTCGGTGATGGCGGCCCGCTGGGCGGCCAGTTCGTCCAGGCCGAATGCGGCCGGGGGAAACATGACGCCGGTCAGGTCCCGCTCACCGGTCCGCAGCTGCTCCAAGTGGCGGCGCAGCCGGGGAAAGGCGACGAACAGGTCGGCCATCATCCCGGGCGCTTGGCTGCCCTGCCCCGGAAACAGGAAGGCGATCCGCCCGCCAGCCTCGCAGGCACCGTCGGCACCGTCGGCACCGCCAGCCCCCCCGGCAGCCTCGCCGCCAACCGAGCCGGCGCCGTTGCCAGCTCGATCGACCGCGTCGCCGCCGTCGCCTGCCGTCACGAAGACGCCCGGCGCCGCCCGGAACGCCTGCGCCGCTGCGAGCTTGGCCGCCAAGTCGTCGAGGTCGGAGGCGACCAACGCCACCTGCGCTCGCCCCGCACCGGCAGCACCCACGCCGGCGCCGCCGGCCACTGCCGTCGTGAACGCCAGGTCCCGCAGCCGCCACGGCCGCCCGGCCCGGTCGTTGGCCGCCACCAGCTCAGTCAGCTGCCGCATCTGCTCGGCGGCGGCGGCGCGGTCGGCCCCCCGAAACACAAACAGCTCCGCGGGCCACTCCTCCACCCCCGCCTCCGGCTCGGGTGCCCCGTCGTAGCCGGCCAGCACGGCGTGGAAGTTGGTGCCCCCGAACCCGAAGGCGCTGACCCCGGCCACCCGCTCCTCGGCGGGTGCGGCCCACGGCCGAGCCGCGGTGTCGAAGAAGAAGGGGCTGGTCTCGGCGTCCCAGTATCCGTTGGGCGACTGCAGCTGGCCCGTCGGCGGCCGCACCCCGGCATACAGCGAGCGGGCCACCTTGATGATCCCGGCCAGGCCGGCGGCGCACTTGGTGTGCCCGATCAGCGACTTCACCGAGCCCAGAGCACAGGACCCCGGCTCGGCGCCCGACTCGGCGAAGAGCGTGGTGAGGGCGGCCAGCTCGGTCCGGTCACCGACGACGGTGCCCGTGCCATGGGCCTCGACCAGGCCCACCTGCGCCGGAGAGACCCCGGCCATGCGGTAGGCCCGCTCCAGCGCCCGGCGCTGGCCCTCAGGCCGCGGCGCCGTCAACCCCAGGCTGCGCCCGTCGCTGGAGCCGGCGACCGCCTTGACCACGGCGTAGACCCTGTCGCCGTCGCGCTCGGCGTCGGCCAGCCGTTTCAGCACCACGCAAGCCACGCCCTCGCCGAGGGCGATCCCGTCGGCCTTGGCGTCAAAGGTCCGGCACCGCCCACTCGGGGACAGGGCGTGCACCGAGGCGAACAAGAGGTAGTCCTGGAGCCCGTTGTGCACGTCCGCGCCGCCGCAGAGGACCATGTCGCTGGTGCCCGCAGTCAGCTCCTTGCAGGCCACGTCGAGGGCGGCCAGCGAGGAGGCGCAGGCGGCGTCGACAGTGAAGTTGGATCCACCGAGGTCGAGGCGGTTGGCGATGCGCCCGGCAATCACGTTGGACAGCACGCCGGGGAAGGAGTCCTCGTTCAGCGCCGGCAGTGTTTGCTCGAGCGCCTCGGGCAGGGGCCCGACATGGGATTGGTGCAGCGCCCGGAAGCCGTAGGCCCCGGCCAGGTCGGTGCCCGTCTCGGCCCCGAAGACCACCGAGGTCCGCTCCCGGTCGAAGCGCCGGGTCCGGTAGCCGGCGTCATCCAGCGCCCGGGCCGCCACCTCGAGCGCTAGCAGCTGGGTCGGGTCCACCGACGACAGCGACGCCGGCGGCACGCCGTAGGCGAGAGCGTCGAAGGGCACCTCGGGAAGGAACCCGCCCCACTTCGACGGCGTCTTGCGTCCGGCCCCGGTGGTGACGGCGGCCGGGTCGTAGAAGGTGGCGGTATCCCAGCGCCCGTCGGGCACCTCGGTCACCGCGTCGACGCCGCTTACGACGTTCGACCAGTAGCGCTCCGTGTCTGCGGCCTGGGGAAAAACGCAGGCCATCCCCACGATCGCAATGTCGAGCGGGTTGGCCTCGTCGTTGCTCTCGGTCGCCTCGTCGCCCTCGGGGCTGCTCAATCCAAGGTTCGCTGCCCGTGCCGCCAGGAACTCGGTGGCTCCGGCGCTCACTTGCTGGTGTAGGGCGGCGATGGTGGTGGTGGCCGAACGCAGGGTGGCCACGTCGCCGATCATGACCATGCCCTCGCGCCTCTGTTCCTCGTCGCTGACGCGTAGAAGCCGGTCGTCGCACGCCTCGCCCGAGGCCTCGCGTGCGCCGCCCGGCGAACTGACGGCGGTATATCGCGTGATGACGCGTTCTGGCGCCACTAGTTCCCCGGCGGCCGAGTCCGAGGCCGCCGCGGTGGGGTTCCCGGGCTCGCGGGGCGAGGCCGCCGCCATGGCGTCGCCATGCTGGCGGCGACGGACGCCCTTGCTGGCCAGGCGAAGCCGGCCCAGGTTGAGCTGCTCCAGCTCGGCCCAGATCTCCTGCTGGCTGGCGCCACCCGCCTCGAGGCGGGCCTTGGTCTGGCGGAAGGTCTGCACGTACTCGGTGTCCACGCAGCGGGTGGCGTGGCCTGGCGAGGTCTCCAGCAGCACGGTGGTGTCGCAGCCGACGGCAGCCGCCTGGAAGGCGGGGACGATGGCGCCGGTGGCGACGGCCTCTTCGGTGAACAGGTAGGCGGTGCCCATGAGCACGCCGATCCGGGCGCCACGAACGGCCAGCGGGGCCGCGGCCGCGGCCACCATGGCCGCCGAGCGCTCGTCGTGGATGCCGCCGGCGAACAGGACGTGGACGTCGTCGAGGCGGTCCTCGGCCAGCAGCCGCTCGATCTGGGACTCCCACAGGGGAAAGCTGGCGCGGGGGCCGACGTGGCCGCCGCACTCCCGGCCCTCGAAGATGAACTTGCGGGCCCCGTCGCGAAGGAACCGGTCAAGCAGCCCGGGACTGGGAACATGAAGGAAGGTGTCGATGCCCGCCGCCTCGAGGGGCGCCGCCTGGGACGGGCGGCCGCCGGCGATCAGGGCGCAGGGCGGGCGGACGTCATGGATGACAGCCAGCTGGGTCTCCCGTAGCTCGGCCGGGACGAAGCCGAGGATGCCGACGCCCCAGGGGCGGTCGCCGAGCAGCGCCTTGGTGGCTTCCAGCAGGGCGCGAACCTCATCGCCGCTCATGAGGGCCAGGGCCAGGAACGGAAGGCCGCCTCCTTCGGCAACCGCCAGGGCAAAGCCGGCTCGGTCGCTGACCCGGGTCATGGGGCCCTGAGCCACGGAAACGGTCATCCCCCGGTCGGCTGCGAACGGGGCCCCCGGCGCCAGCGGGCGGCTGCCCTGGGCGAAGGCGATGTGCTCGGCGATGGCTCGGCGGACGGCGCCTACGACGCCGCCGGCGGTGACAAAGCGCTCGGCCAGTGGCCTGGCGAGGGCCCCGTCCTGACCAATCGGCAGGAGCTGGCGGCGCAGGTCGCGTGCCCCGTAGAGGGGCTGGGAGAGGTTGGGCCGAGGAATTTTTCCAACCTCAACCCCGGCGACGGGCAAGTCAGGGCGGGTATAGACCCGCTGGCCGCCGACCACTGTGGTCTCGCTGCCGTCCATGGCGGCGATGGCGCCACTCACCTCGGCGGACAGTTCCGACTCCGCGACTAGGGCCAGTTGAGCATCGAGCACCACACCGGCGGCGCCGCCAGCCACGGCGGCCGCAGCGGTGTGGAGCCCGATGCCACCTGCCGACCACACCGGGAGGGAGAGACCGGGGTCGGCCAGAAGTTGCTGGAGCAGCACGAAAGCGGTCGTCTCGCCGACCGGGCCGCCCGACTCGGCGCCCTTGGCGATCAACCCGGCAACGGCCGTACCGGCCAGGTCGCGGGCCTCGGCCACGCTGGTGACCTCGACCAGCACACGGCGCCCCGACAAAGCGGGGTCGCCGAGCGACCACGGCGCGCCCGGTCCAAGGATCACGGTGTCCACCGCCGCTGGGAGATCGCCAGGTGTCAGAGGGCAGCCGTCGGGGACCCGCACACCGAAGGACTCCCCCCGGGACCAGCGCACGGCGTTTGCCAGGGCGGCCCGACCAGCTCGTCCGTCCCGCCCGAGCCCGAGGACCCCAAGGCCCCCGCCCCGCTGGACCGCCAGAGCCAGCCGGGCGTTGGGCTCCTCGAACGGGGTGACCCCGATCACCAAATCACGGTTGGGGAGCTGATTCACAGCATGGGCTCCTTGGTCGAAAGCTTGAGCGATTCAGCTATCGACCAGTTGAGCCCTCCGAGTTGAGCCGAATTTGTCCGGTTTGCCGGGTTCTCTGGGAAGGTTAGGGGGAGTTTAAGTAGGAATTAGCGTCGCTTGCCCCGGGGGCGGCGAGGGCGAGGCCGGGCCCGATGAGTCAGGGCCCCAGGGTCGAGGTTTAGGCCGCCGGGCCGGCGATCAGGGTGATGGCCGCGTTGTGGTTGCTGCCCGACGAGTCCACCCAACCGATGACCACCTTGTCGCCCGAGTGGTGCTGCTGGAGGACAGTGGTGAGGGCGGTGGCGGACGCGATCGGCTTGCCGTCGACGGCGTTGATGACATCGCCAGTCGTGAGGCCCGCCTTGTCCGCGGGCGAGTTGGGCAGGACGCCGGAGATCGGTGCCCCGGCCACCGATCCCGGGTTGTCAGGTGCGATCTGCACCCCGAGAAACCCGGGTACCCCGAGGAGGACGGTGGAGCTGCCCTTCCCGGCCGCGATCTGCTGGGCAATGGACTCCGCCCGACTGATCGGGATGGCGAAGCCCACACTGGTCGGTGTCTGGAGCTCGCCCGAGGTGGCAGCCGCGGTGTCCATGCCCACGACCTGGGCGGCCGTGGTGACGAGGGGGCCGCCGGAGTCCCCGGGTTGGAGCGGGGCGTTGATCTCGATCATGTCGGTCAGGTTCTCGGCGTTGCCGCCACCGAGGTCGCTGGCCGTCACCGACTGACCGAGGGCGGCGACGGTCCCGGTAACCACGCTCGGCGTGCCGCCGACCCCGCCGGCGTTGCCCACCGCCACGATCGGCTGGCCCGAGGTCAGCCGGCTGTCGTCACCGACGGAGATCGGGGTCAGCCCGCTGGCGTTGTCCAGCATGAGCAGGGCGACGTCCATCGTGGGGTCGGTGCCGAGGACTCGAGCGGTGTAGGTCTTGCCGCCAACCACCGTCACGCTCAAGCTGGTCTCGCCGGCAACCACGTGGTTGTTGGTGAGGATCTCACCGTTGCTGGAGAGGACCATGCCCGTGCCTGCCGCCGCAGCCTGGGCATAGCCCAGCCGGGCGTTGATGTCGACGACGGAGTGGTCCACGCCTTGCGCGATTGCCTCGGCCTGGCTCGCCGGCAGGCCCCCGGCACCCTGGGCGACGGTGTTGTTCGGACCCAGGTTGTTGGCCAGCTTGTGCTGGGCTTCGATGGCGCCGCCGATGGCGAGGCCAACGACCGCCGCCACCAGCACCGCGACGAGCACGATGATGCCGAGCACGCTCTTGCGACTCCTCGGCGGTGGCGGGCTCCAGGTGCCGTAAGGCGGCGCTCCTGGCTCCCTTGGTGGGCCCCAGCCCCACGCGGCTGGGCCGCCCCCGGGGTACGTCGGAGGGGGGTAGCCGGGCGGCGCCGGAACCGGCGCTCCCGGGTACGTGGCGCCGGGGTACGTCGGAGGGGGGTAGCCGGGCGGCGCCGGAGCTGGCGCTCCTGGGTAGGTGGCGCCGGGGTACGTCGACGGGGGGTAGCCGGGTGCCGGCCGGTACGGGGACGGTCCGGAATATGGGGCGTTCGACCCTGGGGCAGGGGGCGCACCGCGATAGGTAGTCCCCGGCGGGTACGCCCTACCGCTGAGGGGCGGGGCGTCGGAGCTGGGCGGAGCGCCGGGGTAGGTCGGGCCCCCACTCGGGTAGCTGGCGCTCGGGTAGGTGGCGCTCGGGTAGGTCGGGCCGCCGCCGCTCGGGTAGCTGGCGCTCGGGTAGGTCGGGCCGCCGCCACTCGGGTAGGTCGGGCCGCCGCTCGGGTAGGTCGGGCCGCCGCCCGGAGATCCCCCGGCATCGCCGTATGTGGGCTGGCCGGAGGCCGACGGAGGTGGCCAAGTGAAGCCCGAGGGCGTCGGCGCTGCCGAACCGCTGACCGGTGGGACAGGGAGCGTGTAGGACGATTCCGAGGTCCCGCCCGCAGAGGTCGGCCGGCGGGGAGGCCGTGACGGCCGCTTCCAGGGATTGGTGTCCTCGCCCTCGTCAGCCGTCGGGGAGCTGGACGCCCGGAATCGCCAGGGATCCGCAGGGCGCTCGTCGTCGTCCGTGCTCATCACCATTAGTTAATCGCACACCGCTGGCATACCCCTGAGTCGGTGCTGTGATCCGGCTGTGTCTCGCCTGCCAGGCGCTGACGAGACGTCCCCGTTCGAGCGGTATGTTGTCGCCGGCGGCGTTGCGGGTCAGGGGAGAAGGGCAATGGGCGGCAGGCGAAGCGCTGTACTTGGGCGGATGTTGTTGGTTGCCGGGGTGATGGTCGCCTTGGCCCAGTTCGGGGCTCCGGGCACCGCATGGGCGCGCCATCGCGGCCCGACGACGACCACCTCCATCGCGCGGACAACCACGTCCACGGCGCGGACGACCACCACCATCGCCGCGACAACAACAACGACCGTGGCCCAGACCACCACGATGACCACGGTCCCGCCAACGACGACGACAACAGTTCCCGGTGGCGGACCCACGACTGGCGGCTACGACATCTCCTGGCCCCAGTGCAGCGCCGCCTTCCCGGCCCATCCTGCCTTCGGTATCGTCGGCGCTAGCGACGGCTTGGCCTTTTCCGACAACCCCTGCCTGGCGTCGGAATACCGCTGGGCCGCCGGGGCCTCACGGCCGGCGGCCCTCTACCTCAACACTGCCGACCCCGGCTCCGCAAGCACTCATTGGAACGCTCCCGGACCCAAGGCGTGCAGCGGAAGCTCCGATGACGTCGGCTGCGCCTTCAACTACGGCTGGAACGCTGCCGGCCACGCCTTCGCCTACGCAGGCACCCAAGGGGCGAGCCCAAGCGCCCCCTGGTGGCTCGACGTGGAGACCGCCAACACCTGGTCCACGAACACCGCCGCAAACGACGCCGATATCCAAGGGATGGTCGATTATTTCGGGTCGCGGGCGGTGACTGTCGGCGTGTACTCCACCGCGTTCCAATGGGGGCAGATCACCGGCGGCGTGAGCCTCACCGTCCCGAACTGGCTGGCAGGTGCAACCAGCGGGTCCCAGGCCTCGGGCTGGTGCTCGTCGGCACAATCCTCCACCGGCGGTCCTGTCCGGGTTGTCCAATATCCCTCTGGCAGCTTCGACGGCGACGTCAGTTGTTAGCCGAGGGCGTCGGCCGACCCCTGAGTTCTTCGTGGGTACGCGGAGGGAGTGGGATTTGAACCCACGGGGACTTGCATCCCAAAGCTTTTCAAGAGCTTCGCATTCGGCCGCTCTGCCATCCCTCCCGGTGTCCGCACCTTAGTGAAGGTCGGGAGCGCCCTATAGCGCGTTCAGACGTAGCCAGTTTCGGAGTGACGGGGCGTCGCCCACGCTCCGGAGCCCTGACTTAACACCCTTAATACAAGTGCAGGGCGTCCCAACGCCCTGCACTTGTGTTAACGGTGTTAACGGTCTTAGGGGGCGTGGGGGCGTGATCGGCGCGGAGGGAGCGGTCGGCTCCGGAAGAAAAACGGGCCAGGATCAGAGTCCCGTTCGCTCCTGCCGGTCGTTCGGTTGTATCCGAGCCCGCAACCCGGCGATCCAATCGTCGGCCGCCTTCCAGGCCGCTTCCGCGTCCCGGCGGCGGGCTGGGCCGTGGTCTCCGGCGGCGGGGTAAGACCCCAGAAATTTCACGAAAGGCAGTGTGGCGTGCAGGTCCCGCAGGCAATCGGCAACCACTTCGTCGTCGACGTGGCCGTCGAGGTCGATGATGAAGCAGTAATCGCCCAGCCCTTTCTTGGTTGGTCGCGACTCCAGCTTGGTCAAGTTGAGGTTACGGGCCGAAAATTGTCCGAGAATGCCGTGCAAACTTCCCGGCTTGTCGTCGAATTGGAAGCAGACGACGCTGGTTTTGTCGTGCCCGGTCGGCGGCGGGATTCCGTGTTCAGGGCGGGCGACGGCCACGAAACGAGTGGCGTTGCTGTCGTGGTCCTCGATGTCGGCAGCGAGGACGTCGAGCCCGTACAGGGAGGCCGCCAGTCGGGTGCCGATGGCCGCGGTGGCCTCGGGCCGTTCCTCTCCCACCAGCCGCACCCCCTCGGCCGTCGAGGTCGCCGCCACCTCATCAACGCCGGGAAGGTGGGTCTGCAGCCATCGGCGGCACTGAGCCGTGGCGTGGGGAAACGACACCACCCGCTTGACGTCGACCAGCTGGGTGCCGGGGGGCGCCATCAGGTTTTGCTGCACCAAGAGGACGACTTCGCGCACGATCAGCAGGTCACGGTCGAACACCAAGGCGTCGAGGTTGGCGTTGACGGTACCTTCGATGGAATTCTCAAGGGCCAGGAACCCAAGATCCGTGCGCCCGCTTTCTACCGCCTCCATCACATCGCCGAACGTCGCCAGGGGCACGACTTCGGCCGCCGCCAGATCGGGCTCGGACAGCAGTGCTTCCTCGGAGAAGGTGCCGGGAGGTCCGAGAAAGCCGATCCGTACGGTCATTGTGCGGGCAGGATAGGACGGTCATGGACGAGGCCGCCCTTCGATTGCTGCTTGAGGATGTGCGCGCCGGCGCCTGCACGCCGGACGAGGCCGTGCGGGCGTTGCGCCGGCTTCCCTTTGCTGACCTGGGCTATGCCAGGGTCGATCACCACCGCCGCCTGCGCCAGGGCATCCCCGAGGCGGTCTACGGTCGTGGCAAGACGCCCGCGCAGTGCGCCGGCGTCGTCGCCGAGTTGCTGTCGGATCCCGGCGGCGGTCCTGTCGTGCTGACCCTGGTCGACGATGTCCAAGCGGCGGTGGCCATGGCCGCCTGCCCGGGCGGCGAGCGCACCGGGTCGACGGTCGTGTGGCGGGCCGCGCCGCCCCGGCCGGAGGACGTGCTGATCGTGACCGCGGGCACCGCTGACCTTCCGGTGGCCACCCAGTGTCAGGCGGCGCTGGCGGCGTTCGGGTTCAAGGCGACGCTCCTGGCCGACTGTGGCGTCGCCGGCCTCCACCGCCTCGTCGACGCTCTCGATCCCTTGGCTGACGCCGATGCGGTGGTGGTCATTGCCGGCATGGAGGGTGCTCTGGCCAGTGTCGTCGGCGGCCTCACCGGCGCTCCGCTCATCGCCGTGCCCACAAGTGTGGGCTACGGGGCCTCGCTTGAGGGTGTGACCGCCCTGCTGTCGATGCTGGCTTCCTGCGCTGCCGGTTTGCTCGTCGTCGGGATCGACAACGGCTTCGGCGCCGCTTGCGCGGTGGCGCGCGTCCTCGGCCCCGAACATTCTCGGCAAGGTCCCCCCGAGCGATGACGACCATCGCCTGGTGGCACTGTTTCGCGGGCATCGCCGGCGACATGGCATTGGCCAGCCTGGTCGACGCCGGTGCCGACTTGGGTGAGGTGGCCGACGTGTTGCGGGCGCTGCCGGTCGAGGGTTGGCACCTCTCGTCGGAGCCGGTGCTGCGCGGGGGGGTCGCGGCCACCCAGGTGATCGTGGAAGCGGCCGAGTCCGGAGTGGTCCGAACCCATGCCCACATTGCCGGACTGCTGACCGAAGCCCGGCTACCCGAACGGGTTCGCCAGCGGGCACTGGCCACCTTTGCGGCCCTCGCCGAGGTGGAAGGGCGCTTGCATCGCCGGCCCCCATCCCAAGTGCACTTCCACGAGTTGGGCGGCATCGATGCCATCGTCGACATCGTCGGCACCTGCACCGCCCTGGAGTTGCTCGGTATCGACGAGGTGCATGCCAGCCCCGTTGCCACCGGGACCGGCATGGTGCGCACCAGCCACGGCGTGCTGCCCAACCCGGCGCCGGCGGTGGTCGAACTACTGCGCGGCGCCCCCACCTACGGGCGCGACGTGCAGGTCGAGCTGACCACCCCGACCGGCGCCGCCCTGCTGTCGTCGCTGGCGGTGTGGTGGGGGCCCATGCCGCCGATGCGCGTCCAGGTCAGCGGATTCGGGGCCGGCAGTCGCGACCTCGACGGCCTGCCCAACGCCACACAGGTCGTGATCGGCCAAGCGGCCCTGGCCGAGGTAGCGGCCGTCGGGTCGCTCGTCGCTACCGGCTACCCGAGCGTCGTCTTGGAAGCCAATCTTGACGACACGACCGGCGAGGTGCTGGCCCACACGGTCACCGAGCTCCTGGCCGCCGGAGCCAAGGACGCCTGGATCACCCCGGTGATCATGAAGAAGGGGCGGCCGGCCCACACCATCAGCGCCTTGGCCGACCCCGCCCTCGCCGACCAGGTGGCCAAGGTTCTCATGGCCGAAACGGGGACCCTCGGCGTCCGCAGCCAGACCGTGACTCGGTGGCTGGCCCGCCGGCAGGTCGAGGAGGTGGAGGTCGACGGCTTTCCCGTCCGGGTCAAGGTCAGCCCTGGGCGCATCAAGGCGGAATACGACGACGTCGCCCGGGTGGCCCGCCGGGTCGGCCGGCCCATACGGGAGATCACCTGGCGGGCCGAATCCGCCGCTCGCCGCCAGGAGGAACGCTCGGAGCACCCGAGCAGCGATCCCGGCGGCGCTGTGGGGGAACACTCCGGGCACCCGGGCAGCGATCCGGGCGGCGCTGCCGGCTAGCGCCGGTTCAACCCTGCGTCCGAAGGCGGCCCCCCGCATTTCGGATATTGCGACCGGGTACGGGGTCCGGCCCGCCATCATGGTGCGGTGCTCCAGGCCCGCGATCTGAGCGTCGAGGTCGGAGGGCGCCTCACGTTGGTGGAGGCGTCCTTCACCGTCCGCGCCGGCGAAAAGGTGGGCCTGGTGGGCCGCAACGGCACTGGCAAGACCAGCCTCCTCAAGGTGTTGGCAGGCGAGGCGCCACCGACCGGGGGTACCTGCGTCCACCCCGGCGCCCTCGGTTACCTTCCCCAGGACCCGCGGCCGCACGGGTCGGGGGTCGACGCCACCGGGTTGTGCCACGTGCTGTCGGGCCGGGGCCTCGACGAGGCCGCCCGCCGTGTCGAGAAGCTGCGGCTGGCGGTCGAGGAGGACCCGTCGGAGCGCAACGTGGCCCGCTTCGCCCGGGCCGAGGACACCTTCCGGGCCGACGGGGGCTACGCCGCCGAGTCCGATGTTCGGCGACTGGCGCACGGGCTGGGGTTGGCCCCCGACCGCGTCGACCTGCCGATCACGGTGCTGTCGGGCGGCGAACGGCGCCGCATCGAGCTGGCCCGCATCCTCTTCGCCGGCAGCGACGTCCTCCTGCTGGACGAGCCCACCAACCATCTCGACACCGACGCCAAAAACTGGCTGATGGGCTTCCTGCGGTCCTATCGGGGGGCGCTCCTGGTCGTCAGCCACGACCTCCACCTCCTCGACGCCGCCATCAGCCGGGTACTGCACCTCGACGAGGGGGAACTGGTCGAGTACAAGGGCACCTACTCGCAGTACCGCCGTGCTCGAGCGGAGGACGAGCAACGACGGACCCGCCTGGCCGAGCGCCAGCGGGCGGAGATCAAGCGCCTCGACTCCCTCGCCGACTCGATGCGCCACCAGACAGCGAAGCGGGCCCGCATCGCTAAGACGCTGGACAAGCGGGTCGACCGGCTCCAAGCCGAGGCGATCACCGGTCCCGCCAAGGAGCGCAAGTACCATGTCCGCCTGCCCGAGCCGCCCCACGCGGGCCGGGTGGTCATCGAGGTGAGCGGTTTGGCCAAGGCGTACAGCGGCCCTCCGGTCTTCGAGGACGTCGACTTCGCCGTCGAGCGGGGCCGCCGCCTGCTCGTCATGGGCCTCAACGGGGCCGGCAAGACGAGCCTGCTGCGAATCCTGGCCGGCCAATCCGAGCCGTCGGCAGGCTCCTGGCACCTGGGCTTCGACGTTTCCGCGGGGTACTACGCCCAGGAACACGAGGGCATCCGAGCCGGCACCTCCGTCCTCGACCACCTCCGGGAGTCGGCGGCCGGCCCCATGCCGGAGATGGCGATGCGGGGACTGCTTGGGATGTTCGGGCTGAGCGGGGAGATGGCGTTCCAGGACGCGGGAACCCTTTCGGGGGGGGAAAAGACGAAGCTGGCCTTGGCACAACTCGTGGCCGGGCGGCACAACCTCCTCCTCTTGGACGAACCCACCAACAACCTGGACCCGCCCTCCCGGGAAGCGATTGGCCAAGCTTTGGCCAGCTGGCAGGGCGCCATGGTGGTCGTCAGCCATGACAGCGCCTTTGTCGCCGAGCTGCAGCCCGACGAGGTGCTGCTGATGCCCGACGGTACGCTCGACGCCTGGAGCGACGACCTGCTGGATCTGGTCTCGCTGGCCTAGCGCGCGCCCTCGGCGCGGCGCTCGACACCCATGGCCTCCCGGAGCGGAATCCGGTCGCCACACCGAGTCCCGCCTCAACCCGGCGTTCGTGGTTGTCGATATGCCCATTTGGCGTCGTTCGAGCGCGGAAGGACGTCTCGCTCGCACGCTGGTGGCGGAAGGAGCCGTGCAAGCAGTTGGCGCCAATGACGTGGCCGAAAGAGCCGTGGAAGCAGTTGGCGCCAAGGACGTGGCCGAAAGAGCTTTTTCACCGGCCGCTGCGGGTCGCGCTGCTCTCGGCGGTCGTGGTGGTGACCGCCTCCTGCGGTGCTGGCCCCAAAGCCATCGAGGGGGCCAGCGGGCTGCCGGGACCTTCGAGCACGCGGGCCCCCGCGACATCTACGACGACGACCGCCACCCGAGGGTCGCCCGTGCCGGTGCCATCGACGACGACAACGCCGTCGGTACTGAGTCCCGGCGGCTCCGCGGTGGCCTCGTGCGTTCCGACCGCTCTGACCGCCTCGGTCACCGGAGAGGTCGGTGGTGCTGGCGGAGGCCACGAAACGGTGGAACTGACGAACAGTTCAGCCCAGGCCTGCTCTATGTACGGTTTTCCCGGCCTCGGCCTCCTCGACGGGGGCGGCTCTCCGCTGCCTCTCGGCGTCCAACGGGTCCACGGTGCGCAGGGTGATGAGCCGGCGGTCGCGGAGATCACCGTCGACCTCAACCCCGGCACCACAGCATCGTTCTGGATCGAATGGTCAACCGGAGACGGTTCGGCGACGGGAACCTTGGAGATCACCCCGCCCAACCAGACCACCCAGATCTTGATCCCCGATCCCGGCATTCCCCTGAACGTGGGTGCGGTGTTTGTATCCGCCGTCTCCTCCGGCGTGATCGATGCCGCGTCCCCTCTCCCGGTTCCAGAAATGCCCATCGATGGTCCCTACGCCGATCTGTTTTGGAATCCGGTTCCGGCCCGTCCCTATACGGCGCTTCAAATCCCCATGGCGGTCGTGCAGGTCCCCAGCGCTGCTGCTTCCCAGACGCCGGCCGCCTACTTCTGGTCCACCGAGTTCTCTCCCGCCGGAAGTTGCGGGTGCGCCAACGGCGACGGCGGATATTTCGGTTTGCAAGATGACAACAACGGCGAACGCGCCATCTTCTCGTGGTGGAGTGCGCTCCGGGCGTCGTCGACCAACCCGGCTGCCGTCATCGCCAACTTCACCGGCGAGGGGACCGGCGTCCAGATCAAACTGCCGTATGAGATCGTTCCCGGTAGGGTGTACCAACTCCGAGTGGCGCGCACCGAGGTCGGCCCATCGGCCACAACCTGGGAGGCGGTCATCGCCGACACGGCCACCGCAACGACGACGGTGGTAGGGGCCATCGTCGTGCCTGACGCCTGGGGGAAATCCCTGGCCGCGTCGACGACCTCGTTCACCGAGTACTACGGGACGCCGGTGACAAACTGTTCCCAGCTTCCGGCGACCACGGCCCAGTTCGGACCGGTGGCCTTGAACGGCGCCCTGCCGTCATCAGGACCGAACTTCCACTACGGCCAGGTTGGTCAGGGCTGCTCGACGATGGAATCGGCCACGGGCCCTGGAACATTCGATCAACAGGTCGGGTCGGCGGCCTAACGGGACCGGTGGTGGGTGGCCCGAATACCTGTCCCGATGCGGTAGGTATTCGGGTCACCCTCCAAAGATTCGACCGTGTGGTTTGGGCCCAAGGCCGCCCCGTCCGATGGGCAGCGGTTGCCGGACGCCCACGATCGGAGCCCGCCCCCATTCGTACCCGCGTCAAGACGGGCCGACC
>JBOGGN010000381.1:0-8056 GCA_050744165.1 Acidimicrobiales bacterium
GCCAAGTTCACCGAACGCCGCCAAGTTCACCGAACGCCGCCAAGTTCACCGAACGCCGCCAAGTTCACCGAACGCCGCCAAGTTCACCGAACGCCGCCAAGTTCACCGAACGGGGGCGCTCGCCGTCAGTGCCGCGGGGTCGCCACCAGGACTGGGATCGTGCGATCCGTTTTTGTCTGGTACTCGGCGTAGGGCGGGTAGGCGGCAACCGCTCGGTCCCACCAGGCCACCCGCTCATCCCCGCTGACCTCTCGGACGTCGACGTCGACAGGCTCGGGACCGTCTTGGATCATGATCGAATGGGGGTCAGCGGTCAGGTTGTGGTACCAGACCGGATGCTCGGGAGCGCCGCCCTTGGAGGCGACCAGGGCGTACTCGCCGCCGTGTTCGACTCGCATAAGGGCGAACTTGCGGATCTTGCCAGACTTGTTGCCGCGAGCGGTCACGATGACGACCGGGAGCCCGGTGTCGCGGAGGGTGTTGGCCTCTTTTCCGCCGGAAGCTTCGTAGGCCGCCACCTGATCGCGTACCCATTGCGCCGGACTCGGTTCGTACTCACCTTCAAGGGGCATCACTGCTGATCCTACCTCGGGGTCTCCGGTCGCGATCCGGACGGGCTCGGGGCGCTCACGGCCCACCCGCGGCCCACCCCGAGATCTGGACGGGGATGACCTCGACGATGGCGACCACGGTCGAGGGGTCCTCGTAGCACGCGAACCTGGCCGCCAGAAGCTGTCGCCCCTCCGGCCAGGCCCAGCGGACCCGGGCCCGGCCGTGCACCCGG
The DNA here is from genome assembly GCA_050744165.1 of Acidimicrobiales bacterium. Classification (GTDB taxonomy): domain Bacteria; phylum Actinomycetota; class Acidimicrobiia; order Acidimicrobiales; family Palsa-688; genus JBOGGN01. The sequence continues at coordinate 785 of JBOGGN010000381.1, forward strand.
ACCCACCACAGCCGGGCCCAGTCGTCGTCGTAGTGGTCGACCAGCAACACGCACCGGTCGTCAGCTTCTAGGTTGGCGAGACGCTGAAGGCGCGTTGTCCGCTTGGGCTTCACGGTGTCGACTGGCACCAGGACCGACCGGTCCGGTGTTAGCGCCAACACCACCGGAACCGCGTCTACCCCGCGTGAAGGGTGGCGGGTCGCCAGGTACCCGTGCCGGGCGCCGGCCAGTCGGACCCAGCACTCTTCGACCGCCAGCCTCACGGCGTCACGCTCGCCTCAACTTGACTCGCCGCGCCCCACGGTACCAGGCGCCTCAAGTCGACTCGCCGCGCCCGACGGTACCGGTTGCCTCAAGTCGACTCGCCGCCCCCACCGGGCCCGCCGCCACTACCGGGCCCACCCGAGCCGGTCCCTCGGACCCGCAAAATCTCGGAGAGTTCGCTGCGCACCCACCACGCCCCCGTGGCCCGCCGCTCAGCCGGGGTGGTGAACCGGTAGTGGTACAGCCGGGCCCGAATCCACACCGGCGGGCTATCGGGGAAGGGATTCGGTCCGAGGAGCCGGAGTGTGGCCCGGTCGCCCGCCAGCAGCTTGCCCACCAACGTGCGCAACCACGGAAGGTCGGCGCCTCCCGACAACGGCACGAACCACATCAGCCAATCCAGGCGCAGGTGGTATGGCGCCACCTGCCGGGACCGCCGCCCGGGGTCGCCCGGCTTGGCCTTGAAGGGATACTCCCGCCACATGGTGGCCTCGCCGGGCGACGGCTCGTCGGTGCCCTCAAGCACCACCTCGTGGCGCTGCCGGGTGATGCGCCCGAAGGCGCCGTAGGTGTTGACGAGGTGGAAAGGGTCGAAGCTGGAGTTCATCAACTGGCGCCGCGACGCCATGTTGCGCACCGGGTAGTAGCTGAGCACCACCACCAGGAGTCCCAATGCCAGCACCAGCCCCTGCCACCATCCGGGGCCGGCGGACAAGTGGGCGGGTGCCGCCACCGGGACGACCAGGCGCAGATAGCGATCGCTGAAGCTGCTGGCCGCCAAGACGACGGTGAGCACGTTGAGCCAAGAGAAGTTTCCCGAGAGCAGGAGCCACCCCTGGGTCACCACGATGAGCACGCCCCCGACAGTGGCCACGGGCTGGGGCGCGATCAGCAGCATTGGGGCTACCAACTGGGCCACATGGTTGCCCGCAACCTCGATCCGGTGGATCCGGGATGGCAGGTGGTGGAAGTACCAGCTCAACGGGTTGGGCAGGGGCTGGGTCTCGTAGTGGTAGAAGAGGCAGGTCAGGTCCCGCCAGCACCGGTCGCCGCGCAGCTTTATCAGGCCGGCGCCGAACTCAAGGCGGAACAGAAGCCACCGCAGCGCCACGATGGTCACCACCGGAGGGGCGATCGTCCGGGGACCGAGGAAGACGGCGAGGAAGCCGGCCTCGAGCAGCAGGGTTTCCCACCCGAAGCTGTAGAAGCGCTGGCCGATGTTGACGATCGACAGGTAGAGCGCCCACAGCGCCAGCCAGGCCAGCATCGAGCACCAGGCCGGCCCCCGCTCCGCCACGCCGGCGAGGCACAGCACTGCCACCCCGGCCCCACCGAACGCGACCGCCGAGAGCAGCCGGTCGGAGTAGCGGATCTGGAACAGGCTGGGTGACTGCCAGAACCGCCGCCGGGCCAGGAAATCGCCCGCCGGCAGCAGCCCATGCTCGCCCAGCAGGGGCCGGAACTGGTTGGCGGCAGCCAGGAACGCCACCAGGTATACCGCCGCCAGGCCACGCTGCACCACCAGGCGAGCCAGCCAGTATCCCGGCGCTGGCAGCCAGGTCACGGCCGACGTCACGGCCGACGCCACCGCAACCGGCGCCACTCCGAGCGACGCCACTCCAACCGGCGCCACTCCAGGCGACGCCACCGCAAGCGACGCCACTCCAGGGCAGGCAGGCCCAGAGGACCCCGCCCTAGGCCCGAGGCGCCACCAGGATGCGGCCGCACTGCTCGCAGTACTCGACGTTGCCCCCGGGACCGTGGCGCAGCGCGTCCAGCGCCGTGGCCGGCAGGGTCAGGTGGCAGCCGTCGCATCGCGATCCGACAAGGCGGGCAACGCCGATACCGCCGAGATGCTGGCGCAGGCGCTCATAGGTTGTCGCCAGCTCGCTGGGAACACGCGCCGCCTCCCCCGCCCGGGCCTCCCTGTGCGCCGCCACCTCCTCGTCGATCTCGGCCTGGCGCGCCGCCAGCCTTGCCTCCGCGTCGGCCCGAGCCAAGAGGAGCGAGGCTTTTTCCCCCTCCAAGCCGCTCACCCGGGCGTCAAGCGGTTCGCACTCCTCCAGGGCATCGAGAGCCTGGGACTCGAACTCCGACGCCCGGGCTCCTAGGGTCTCGACCTCGGCGGCCATGGCCTGCAAATCCCGGGTCGCGGAGACGGTGCCGCCGTACAGGCGCTTGTTGATGGCCGCGGCCCGACTCTCGGTCGCCGCCAGGCTGCGCTCCAGCTCCTCCTGACGGCTGGCCACCACGTCGCGGGCCGCCCGCGCCGTTCCGAGGCGCCGATCCAACTCCGCTAGCTGCCCGTCGATCGTGGACAGCTCGGCCAACTCCGGCAGGGTGGCCCGCCGGTGCCGACAACGATCAAGATCGGTGTCGCGGGCCTGGAGCACCAGTAGCGCCTCGAGGTCGGCGACGGTGGTCAATAGCAGATCGGAGGGAAGGTGCGCCCGGGAACGCTCCGTATGGTGACACACGTGGTCGACGTGTTGTCGGGGGGCGGCGGCCGGGTATCGGGCACGCTGAACGGCGGGACGGTCGGGACAGAGATGTCCGGGATGGTGACGTGCGGGACGGTGATGTCCGGGATGGTGATCGTCGGCGTCACGCCGTTCGGCGTCGACGTCGGCGTCACTCCGTTCGGCGTCGACGTCGGCGATGACGGGTTGCCGGTCGCGGAGGTGCTCGGGCCGGGGCTCTCAAGGAGATTCGAGACCGGCGGGATCAGCGCGGGGTTGGGCAGCGGAAACTGGATGTTGGGCTGGCCCGCCAGAGCGGCCTCGGTGTAGTCCCGCCACACCGCGGTGGGGGTGTCGGCGCCAAACTCGGTCGTCAGCGTATTGGGCGGCTGCATCGTCAGCCGGCCACTGATGTCGCCCATCCACACGGAAGTGGCCAGCTGACTGGTGAGGCCGTTGAACCACGCGTCGGTGTTGCCCTCGGTGGTGCCCGTCTTGCCCACCACCTCGTGGTCGGGCAGGTTGGCGGCGGTTCCGGTGCCGTACTGGACGACGGCCTGCAGAGTCTGGGTGGCCTCCCGGGCGATCTGCGAACTGAGCACCCGCTTGCCCGCCGTGCTCTCTGTGTAGATGGTGTGCCCGGTCGAGTCGACGATGCGATTGATGAAACTCGGCTGGTGGTAGACGCCGTCGTCAGCGACGGTGGCATAGGCGTCGGCCATTTCCAGCACCGAGGTCTCCTCAGCGCCGATCACCAGGGTCGGGTTGAGGGGGAAGTTCTCCGACAGTCCCAGGCGGTGGGCCATGTCGACCACCTTCTGCAGCCCGATCTGGGGCTGGGCGGCCAGGTTGATGTAGGCGCAGTTGACCGAGTCGGCGGTCGCCTGGGTGATGGTGATGTCGCCGAACTGCTCCATGTCGTTGTTGGAGATGGGGGTCTTCGACAGTGAGGTGTTGTTGCCGAAGGCGGGGTCACAGGGCATCTGCCCGCTCACCGTGTCTTGGGGGCCGTCGCCGGCCTCGTAGGCGGCCAGCATGGTGAACAGCTTGAACCCCGACCCCGGCTGGCGGCCCGGGTTCTTGGAGGTCGCCAGGTCGTACTGCAGCTTGTCGAACCCGGGACCACCGACGATGGCCCGGACATCACCGTTGGTCGGGTCGATCGACGCCAGGGCCAGGCCGAACCCGTGGTTGGCGTCGTACGCGGGAAAGTCCTGAGCCACCGCGTTGTCGGCGGCGGCTTCCATCTTCGGGTCGAGGTTGGTGTAGATCTTGAGCCCGCCCTCGAACAGCGCTTTGTAGCGTTCGCCATAGGTGTTGCCGAGCGTCGTGGAGTCGTCCAGCAGGATCTGCTTGACCTGCTCGACGTAGTAGTCCTCGGTGGTGTTGGCGGCGCCCTGGCTGATCGTGAGATGGGTGGGCATGGGTTGGGCCGACAGGGTGGTCGCCTGGCTCTGGCTCAGGTGGCCTTGGTCGACCATGCGTTCCAGCACGAAATTGCGCCGGGCTCGGGAGTCGTTGGGGTTCGCAATGGGGTCGTAGCCGGTGGGGTCGCGGATCATCCCCGCCAACAGCGCCGCCTGGACCGTCGTGACCTGGCTCACCGGCTCGTTGAAGTATGTTTCCGCCGCCGCCTGGACGCCGTAGGCGCTATTGCCGAAGTACACGTCGTTCAGGTACACCTCGAGGATCTGGTTCTTGCTGTAGCGCTGCTCAAGGCGGCTCGCGATGACGGCGTCTTTGATCTTGCGGTCGAGAGTCTTCTCTGGCGTGTTGAGCACCGTCTTCACCAGTTCCTGGGTGATGGTCGAGGCGCCCTGGACCGTGGCCCCGCTCTTGACGTCCGACGCCAAGGCCCGCACCGTGGCCCGCACGTCGATCGCGCCTCCGGTGAAAAACCGGGCGTCCTCGGTGTCCACCACCGCGTTGATCAGCGCGGCAGGCACCTGGGCGAGAACGACCGGGGTGCGGTTGATGGCGGCGCTGAGCACCGCCAGCACCGACCCGTCGTCGGCGTAGACGGTGGAGACCTGAGCCTGCTGCGTGAAGATGTCGAGGAGCGGGTTGGGGATGGCGTTGGCCCCACTGTTGACGAGGGCGCTGACAGGCCACGCCAGGCCGGCCACCCCGAGGGCCAGGCATACCCCGCCAACCAAGGCGATGGCCATCAGGCGCAGCAGCTTGGACACCAGGGCCGAGGGTACTGCCAGGGTCCGGCCTCCGGGCGCCGCCCCGCCACCAACCGAAGCGCTCAGCGCTAGAAGTCCGCCACCTCGACGTCGAGCGGCATCTCGAAGACCCTCTCCAAAAGTTCTCGCTTGCGCCGCAATCCCCACAGTTCGAGATCGATATCCCCGGACGCGTTGACGAGCAAACGGAGGCGGCCCTCCTCGACCTTGACGCCGATGCTGTCGACCGACCCGGTGTGGTTGCGATCGAGTCCGTCGGCCACTCGTAGCAGGGCGATCAGCTTGACGACACGTTCCCGGCGGGCGGGCGGCAGCGTCGCGAAAGGTTCGAAGGACAGCTTGGGGTTGCCACGGCGGTGGAAACGACCCAACGACGCCAGCGCCGCCACCTCGTCGGGTGCGAAACCTCGCAGCCGGCCGTGCTGGATCAGGTAGGCGGTGTGCTTGTCATGTCCCTCGACGCTCACGTGCTCGCCGATATCGTGCAAGAGGGCGGCGTGCTCCAACAGCTCCCGCTCGTGGTGGCCCAGCCGGTGCAGCTCTGCGGTTCCGTCGAACAGGTCAACGGCGAGGCGGGCGACCTGGCGGGCGTGGCGTTCCTGCCAGTTGCAGCGGCGACCGAGATCCTCCACCGACTCCCGGCGCAGGTTGCGGGGCTCACCGCTCCAATCGGCCTCGGTGTGGTGGCCGATGGCGTCGAGCACGATCCCCTCCCGGAGGGCCCATTCGCACCCCAACAGCTCGTTGAGCCCGAACAGTTCCATGGCGGTCGTCAGGAACATCGACACCGCGGGCAAGAGGTCGGCCCGGCGGGCGTCGACCCCGGGCAGCTTCTGGCGTTCGGCTGCGGTCAGCTCGAAAATTTGCTCGTGGACCGCGAGCAGGTCCTTGGCCCGCACCTTGAGCTGGTTGACCGATGGCGGCACGGTGCCGGTGCGCCGGGCGTCGGCCATGGCGACGAGGGCGCAGAGGGTCCCGCTGGAGCCCACCAGGATCTCCGGGCTCAGACTTTCGACCTCCATGGCGATTGGGGCGAGCACTGAGGTCAGCCGCCGGGCGAGGCGCCGCCGGTCGCCCGCCGACGGCGGGTCGTTGCGCACCAGTTCCGCCGTCATCCTGCCGACGCCCAGCTTCACGCTCTTGGACCACACCAGCCCCAGCTGGTCGCCCACCATCAGCTCCAGGCTGCCGCCGCCGAGATCGAGCGCCAGCGCCGGAGCAGGGTTGATGACCACGCTGGCCCGGACGGCAGCGAAGATCAGCCGGGCCTCCTCCTTGCCGCTGATGACCTGGACCTGCACGCCGGCCTCACCCTCGATGCGGTCGACCAGGGCGGCGGAGTCCTCGGCCTCTCGAAGGGCGCTGGTGGCGCAGGCCACCACCTCGTGAGCGCCAATTGACTCCGCCAGGGTCCGAAAGCGGGCCACCACCTCCACCGCCCGTGCCGACGCCTCCTCGCCGATGCGGCCGTCTCGGGTCACGTTGTCAGCCAGCCGCAGGATCTCCTTTTCCTGCATCAGCGGCTCGAACGTGCCGTCGGGGTGGGCGTCAGCCACCAGGAGGTGGAACGAATTGCTGCCGAGGTCGATGGCCGCGATCCGCACCGAGGTCGACTGTAGAACATGGTTCCGAGCGCTTTGGGCCACGCCGGTGCCTTCCGCCATTCCCATCAAAAAGGTGGGAAAAGGCCTCGCCCCGCGCCGCTCCCGCCCCCCGAAGGCAATCGGCCGTCAGTGCCGCAGCGCCGTCAGCCTGAGAGCCACCGCCGCAACTTCTTCTTAGACGCCGCCTTCCACGGCTTGGCCCACCGAGCCCGGCACGCCGCCTGCTCCTGGCGCTGCAGGGTGACCAGCTGGCCTGCCACCATCGCCTGACCGGGCGAGGCGCCGCTGGCGTGGCGCCGCAGCCACGCCTCGGCGACCACGGCATCTTGCATATCTCCGAGCTCCGACTGGACGGCGGCCACGGCCACAGCCAGTTGGCGGGCCGGCTTGCCCATCACGCCCGAGGCCGCCTCGGCGGCGTAGCGCAGCCGCTTGGCACGGATCCGGACCTCGTGCAGCGCGTCGTCCGGTGGGTCGTCACCGAGGTGGGCGACGGCTTGCTTGAGGTGTCGCCACGGCCGGTGGACCAGCGCCGGCAACACCTTGGTAGCAGGCGTGGCGCCCGGCCCGGAGCCGTCGCCGCTGGCTGCGGCACCAGCTAACGGCGGCGACAATGGCGTTGCTGACGCCACCGCCACGGCTACCGCGACCGTCGCGTTCGCCAGCGCCGCGGGGCCAGCGGTGGCCACTCCCGCCGAGGCGCCGGCCGCCTTTTCGGCGGCCGGCGTCCCCGGCAGGTCGGCCGGGGCCCCCCCC